>JAJBSZ010000442.1 GCA_020861125.1 Planctomycetota bacterium
GACCCCCAGCGGCATCAGCGTCGTCATGATGGACCCGAAGGACGTGAAGGTTCGGCCGCTGGCGAGCCGGGCGTCGTCTCGGAGCCCGACCACCAGCGCCAGCCCGAGGAGCGGCATCAGGGTGGATACCGTCACCAACCCGACGTAGCCGGTGTTTTCAAAGAGGTAAAATCCCAGGCGCCCGCCGATGGCCACCGAGCCGTAGATGCTCATCCCCAGGGTGGCGAGGGTCCGTCCGGTTCTGGTCGGCCCCATGTACCCCACCAGCCAGTGGGTCACTCCGATATTGGCCATGCTTTCGCCGAGGCCGATGATCAACCGGCCGGCCAGCAGAACGGCGAAGCGCACCGGTACCGGCGGGCCGGCCAGCGCCGCCGCCCGGCCGCTCAGCCCGCCAACGGCGTGAAACCCGCATCCCCGGAGGAAGCAGAAGCGGCCGCCGCGGCGGTCGGCGACGTCGCCGGCCGGTTTGCGTCGGAGGAGGGTGGTGGCAAAAGCGGCACCGCCCACCAGGCCGGCCAGAAAGTTGGACAAACCCCATTCCTGGCCGATGTACACGCTGAGGGACGACATGGGCATGACCAGCGCCGAGTAGGCGAGGCCGGCGGCCAGCACCATGCGGAGCGTTTGCAGCCGGCTTCCTTGCGGGGTGGTTGTGACCATACGGCTTCCTGCGTCCTGGCTTGACCGGTCCGCCCCGGCACGAAGGCGGCCGGCCCATTGTATGGATGACGCGGCGTTCTGTGAATACGGTTTTTCCGGCGGAGAAACGCCGGACCGCCGGCCACGGGGGTAATGGCGGGGTTTTCGCCTCAAGCTTGTCCGCCGCCGTCCGTATACCAAGGATGGCGGCTCCCGCCGTCACTTTCCCTTTTCCGGAATGGATTCCGGACTCACGGGAACAAGGAGGACCTCCATGCACATCCCGAGTGTTACTCACTGGCACACGGTCCCGCTGCTGGCGGTGGGCAACAACCGAATCCCCGGCGTACCTATTTCGGCGGAAAAGCAGGATACGGTGGAGCTGTCGGGAGAATATCTGCGGTCCCGGGGCTGGATCACCGTAGCGGCCGGGGAAAACCAGCCCGCGAGCCGGATGTGGGTTCTGGATCCGAAAACCGGTGTGTTGTCCCCCTATTCGCCGAAAGAGAAATATGAAACCCTTGGTCTGCAGGGGCTGAAGGAATCCCTGGAACCGGGAAACAGCCTCGCCAACCTTGTGGAGCGGATACTGGATACCCTCGGGTATCTGCCCAAAGAAAAACGGGACATCGCAACCCTCATCAACAGCACCGGCCAGCGGTTGGGCCTGAGCGCCGCCAGCGTCAGGAAAATGAAGATCGAGGTGGATGCCGACGGCCGGGTGGTGGTGGGCGGTCTGGCGGACAAACGGGCGCTGCGGGCGATGGAAGACGCGCTGAACGACATCGACGGGTTTGCCGAACGGCTCGTCGCCTACCAGACGGCGGAGCGGGAGCTCTACGCCGACTACCGGAACATCCCGATACGGGAGGTACGAATGGTGGAGGACGGGGTCCTCATCGACCCCATCGACTCTATCGAGCAAGCCTGCGCCGGCGCCCAGTCGGTAGCCGATCTCGACGACCTCGGCCCCACCTCCCTCGCCTACGCCATGGCCGCGATGTTCCTGAATCCGGTGGCGTCGGCGGATTTCTCCCACGAGTTCAAGGGCGTCGCCAATCCCCTGGGCGACATGGAACGCTGCCTGTCGGACATCCAGAACGGGGTGTACAAGGAATTCCTGGCCATGCGGGATATCGACCCGGAAATCCGGCCGACCCTGGACAACGTCACCGTCCACATCACCGAGTACGGCGAGATCACCATCGACGGTTGCTTTTCGGAGGCGCCGGGGGTGAACGCCCGGGCGGAGGAGATTTTCCGCCGGGTGCTGCAGGGGTATCTCGAACCCGATCAGGACGGCCGTGAGGGATTGTTCACCACCGCCCTGAGCCGCATTGCCGACCTGCACGACGAAGCCTACGGGGAACACCGGGGCGAACGCAGCAAATTCGCGGTGTTTACGTGGTCCGCCGCCCATTCCACCGCCGACGCGTATATGGTCAATCCGCTGGCGGAAGCCCAGATCCGCCACGACCTCAAGGAAATCACCGCCGACTGCGTCAAGGAGGTCCTGCCCGATGTTGGGGTGATCCGGAACGATTTCCTCGTCCAGGCGGACGGCGGTATCCGCTACCGGGGCGACGCGGACGACGACGACCGCAGGACGATCCTGGCTCTGGTCAACCACCTGCTGGAGCGGGTGGCCTTCGCCGACCGTTGGGGCACGGAACTTCTGACAGACGATCCCGTGGACCAGGCGGCGCTGGCCTACCGCGCCAAACTGGCGGAAGGGAAGTCCTACGGACCCGACGGCGACCGCCGCTTCCTGGGCTACATCAGCCCCGGCCAGGAACTGAAGAAATGGACGGAAGGGTGGAGCAATCGTCTCCGGAACTATCCTTATGTCTATTCGCGGTACGTGCCGCCTGCCGAGGATTCCTGAAGATCGCGCCCGCCGCCCGCCGTCCGTCGCCCGGCGGTCGCGGCCTGCTCTCGACCGCCTCGTTCGGCGCCCGCCTTTTCCCGCCCCTTGCGAAAATTCACGCACCGTTCTATGATGCAGCCAGCCGGCCGGCCGACGGTTCGCTCTCGGGCCGGCTCCGGTCGCTCGAACCGGGATGGCCGGCGTCGGGCCGTGACCCCCGATCAGGAAAGGACCAGCGTGAACCAGCATATCATCATTCCCCAACCCGGATCGGTCGTCATCGAGGATGCCCCAATGCCCGTCCCCGGGCCGGAGGAGGCGGTGGTGAAGGTGATCTACGGCGGCATCTGCGGATCCGACCTGGGCACCTACCGGGGCACCTTTGCCTATGCCTCCTACCCCCGCATCCCCGGCCATGAACTGGCCCTGGAAGTGGTGGAGGCGCCGGATAATGAGTACGGTGTCGTTCCCGGCCTCGTGGTAACCGCCAACCCGTACTTCAACTGCGGCGTCTGCTATCCCTGCCGCAACGGCACCCCCAACTGCTGCGTCAAAAACGAAACCATGGGCGTGCAGCGGGACGGCGGATTCGCCCGCTACCTCGCCCTGCCGGTCTCGCGCCTCTACGACACCCGCGGCCTCGGTCTCCGGGAAACGGCCCTGGTGGAGCCCTTCTGCATCTCCTACCACGGCATCAAGCGGGCCGGTATCCGGCCGGGGGAAAAGGTGCTGGTGCTGGGCGCCGGCACGATCGGCGTCATGGCCATGCTGGCCGCCCGGCATTTCGGCGGCGAGGTCTACATGGCGGATGTCGCCCCGGGCAAGCTGGACCACGCCGTCGCCCTGGGCGCCGCCGGTTCTTTCGTCAACCGGTCGCCGGAGGCGTTTGCGGACTGGGTAAATGAGACCACTGGCGGCGACGGCTTCGCCGTCACCGTCGAGGCGGTGGGCTTGCCCGCCACCTTCGAAAACTGCATCGAGGCCGTGGCCTCCTCCGGCCGGGTGGTGGTGATCGGCATCGCCAAGACGCCCCTCAAGGACTTCAACTTCACCGTCATCCAGAAAAAGGAACTGGCCATCTTCGGGTCCCGCAACGCGGTGCGGCAGGATTTTATGGAGGTCATCGACATGATGCACGCCACCGGCCTCGCCGCCGACGCCGTGGTCACCGACACCTATCCCTTTGCCGACGCCGCCCGGGCCTTCGACGACTTTGATCAGCGGGGCGGCGACAAGTTGAAGGTTCTGATCGAATTTCCGCGCTAGCCGTGCGCTGCGGCCCTTTTCCCAGGAGGAAACGCATGTTTGTCAAGAAACAGGAAGAAACCGTCAAGGCGCTCCGCGCCGCCGGCATCATTCCGGTGCTGGTTCTGGAAGATCTCGACACCGGTCTCAAGCTCTGCGAACTGCTGCAGCGCTGCGGCCTGAAGGCGGCCGAGATCACCTACCGCACCACCGCCGCGCCGGCGATCATCCGCGAGGCAAAAAAGCGTTTCCCGGAATTGCTCCTGGGCGCCGGCACCGTGCTGAATACCGAGCACCTGCACCAGGCCTTCGATCTCGGCGCCGCCTTTGCCGTCGCGCCGGGGTTCAATCCCACCGTGGTACGGGAGGCCGCCGCCCGGGGCTACGCCTTCTCGCCCGGCATCGCCACGCCGTCCGAGGTGGAACAGGCCTATGAGTTGGGCGTGCGCTTCTTCAAGTTCTTCCCGGCCGAAGCGCTGGGCGGCACCGCCATGCTCAAGAATATCCTCGCCCCCTACCGGCATCTGGGCATATCCTTCATGCCCACCGGCGGCGTCACGGCGGCCAATGCGCCGGAGTGGCTGGCAATCCCCGAGATCGCCTGCGTCGGCGGCACCTGGCTCGGCCGGGCCGACGACCTCAAGGCCGGTAATTGGGACAAAATCGAAGCGGACGCCACCGCCGCTATGGACATGCTGCGGCGCGTCCGCGGCTGACGCGGCCGTTTGCAAGGAGGGAGGACAATATGGCCATCACCTACCGAAAGCCCGAGGACTGCGCCTATGACGCCGTGTCCATGGGCGAAGTCATGCTCCGCCTGGATCCGGGCGAAGGCCGCGTGCACACCGCCCGTTCCTTCACCGTTTGGGAAGGCGGCGGCGAATACAACGTCTGCCGGGGGCTGCGCCGTTGTTTCGGTCTCCGCGCCGGGGTGATCACCGCCCTGGCCGATAACCCGGTGGGACGGTTGGTGGAGGATTTCATCCTCCAGGGCGGCGTCGACGTCAGCCGCATTATCTGGCGGCCCTATGACGGCATCGGCAAGACGGTCCGCAACGGCCTGAACTTCACCGAACGCGGCTTCGGTATCCGCGGCGCGGTGGGCTGTTCCGATCGCGGCCACACCGCCGCGTCGCAGATGACGCCGGAATCGGTGGATTGGGACGACCTCTTCGGCCGGGCCGGAGTGCGCCATTTCCACACCGGCGGCATTTTTGCCGCCCTGGGCGACAAGACGCCGGACACGGTGATCGCCGCCCTCAAGGCGGCCAAGAAACACGGCACCATCACCTCCTACGACCTGAACTACCGTCCGTCCCTGTGGAAGGGCATCGGCGGCAAGGACCGGGCGCGGGAGGTCAACCGCGAGCTGGCCAAATACGTGGACATCATGATCGGCAACGAAGAGGATTTCACCGCCTGCCTCGGCCTGGAGATCGAGGGGGTGGACGAAAACCTTTCCAGCCTGCCCATCGACGGCTTCAAGCGGATGATCGAAGGGGCGGTCAAGGCCTACCCAAACTTCCAGGCCGTGGCTACCACCCTCCGCACCGTCCACAGCGCCAGCATCAACGATTGGGGCGCCATCTGCTGGTATGACGGCGTCTTCCACCAGTCGACGATGCGCGAGCGGCTGGAGATCTTCGACCGGGTCGGCGGCGGCGACTCCTTCGCTTCCGGTTTCATCTACGGCCTGATGACCACCGGCGACGCCGCCCAGGCGGTGGAATACGGCGCCGCCCACGGCGCTCTGGCCATGACCACCCCGGGCGATACCACCATGGCCACCAAAGCCGAGGTGGAGAAGCTGGTCAAGGGTGGCGGCGCCCGGGTGGACCGCTGAGTCCCGGTCGGGCTGCTTACGGGCACCTGTAGCCGCCTGGCGGAACGCTCCGCCTACCCCACGGGAACGTGAAACCATTTTGCCACCAGGGGCGCGGCCATCGCGTTCCTGGTGGTGTGGTATAGGGGCAGTTCGCCACCAGTGCCTACCAAGAAAATATCGCAGGACCCATCCTCCCCGTGGTAGTCCGCTTCCCGCCGGGCAACGCCGATCCGTCTTGCCACCACCCCTCTCCCGGTGTATGCTGTTCGGGTCATGGCCCCAGCCGCCGGAAAGGGACGGAATGCTCTGCCGATCATTAATCGCCACCGTTGCCCAGCTCAACCCCATCGTCGGGGACGTGGCGGGCAATGTCAGAAAAATTCGGGAAACCTATCTGGAAGCCAACAGCCGGGGGGCGCACCTGGTGGTGACTCCGGAACTGTCGGTTACCGGCTATCCCCTCGAGGACCTCGCCAACGCCGCCGACCTCCTGGAGGCCACGGCGGCCGGCCTGGACGTCCTGCGCGCGGCCACCCGGCACCGTTCTGCCTGTCTCCTGGTCGGCGCGCCGGTGCGGGATGCCGCCGGCGTCTACAATGCCGTCCTGGTGTTCCGCGACGGGGAAGTCCTGCAGGTGGTCCGGAAGAAAAGCCTGCCCAATTACGGCGTCTTCGACGAGATGCGCAATTTCATCCCGGAAGCGGGTACCGCCCAGCCCTTCCAGTTGGACGGCCTCAAGGTGGGGGTGCTGATCTGTGAGGATGTGTGGCGGGCGGAGCCGGCGCGGGAACTGCGGGACAACGGCGCCGACCTCCTGGTATCGGTGAGCGCTTCGCCGTTCCGGCCCGACGCCCTCCGCACCCGGGTCCAGGAGGTGGCGGCGGCGCGGGTACGGGAGACTGGCCTGCCGCTTCTCTATGTCAATGCCGTCGGCGGCCAGGACGAGATCGTCTTTGACGGCGGCTCTTTCTTTATGAACCAAGCCGGGCAGCGGGTGCTGCAGATGCCGGAGTGGGAAGAGTGCTCCATGGACTGGAATCTGGCCGGACCGCACGCGGCGCTGGCCGATGATTTCCCGGATCCGCTGGAAAGCACCTGGCGCGCCATGATGACCGGGGTCGGGGATTATGTCCGAAAAAGTGGCTTCACCGATGTGGTGCTCGGCCTGTCCGGCGGCATCGATTCGGCCCTGGCGGCGGCGGTGGCCTGCGACGCCCTCGGCCCCGCCCACGTCCACTGTTACCGGCTGCCCTCTCAGTACACGGCGGACCTGTCCAACAC
>JAJBSZ010000044.1 GCA_020861125.1 Planctomycetota bacterium
AAATTGAGGGAGAACGGTTCCTTCAGCAGCGGATAGGTGGGGACCAACCGGGCCTGGGTGGTGTCATTCAGGAAATGGCACAGGCTGATGGTCACCAGAATGCCCAGGGTGGTTGGTTCCGTTTCAGGCAGGTTCCGATCCAGGGGTATGGCGTGGCCGTCTTCCGCTGGCCTTTCCAGAGTGCTCGTCACCATGCTGTGTCCTTTGTCTCCGCCGCGTGTGGCGCCCGCGAACCGAGCACCGCCCGATGGACAGTCAGCATAGCACAGGGCGTCGGCCGCAACCAGAGGTTTTTCAGTCTCCTTCACCAGATTTAGCGGCGTCATGGTGCCGGCGTGGCATGGACGGTCGGACGCCATGCGGCAGCGACAAAATCCGCTTGAGTCACTGTCCACCGGGTGCCCTGTCTGGGTTCACGGATCGCGGGCGGTCGGCCTTACCGCCTGCGCCGTCTCCGCAGCAGGCCGTGGAGATAGCCGGCGCCCCGCACCGCCCATTCGCTTTCCAGCCGGATGGTCTCTTCCGTACCTGCCTGACGCGGCGTCCATTGTTCGATAATGATATCGGGGGTGACGGCGGCCCGATCGAAGCGATCGAGGATCGCCGGCAGATCCAGCAACCCGTCGCCCGCCGCGGTGCCGGTAATGGCAAAGCCGAGGCCGTAGTCCAGGCGGTCGATTCGGTAGTCCTTGGCGTGAAAACAGGCGGTGACCGGCACCAGGGTATCGAGAATCCGTTGCGAGTCCTCGCCAATTCCATAGGAATTCACCGGGTCGAGGCAGATGCCCAGGCTCGGACTGCCCACGGCCTCCACCAGCCGCCGGAGCACGCGGCAGGGCGTCTGGTCGTGGTTTTCGAGGGCGAGGGTGACGCCGGCCTGTTGGTATCGGGGCAACGCCTCCCGGAGCATCGCCCGCGCGTCGTCGTAGGCGGACCCGGGGCCGGTAACGGGCAGCATCGACCGCACGAGGCCGCCCCCCAGCCGCTGCGCCGCATCGCAAAAGGCGGCGAGATGGGCCGGATCGATGCCGCGGGTGCCCACCTGCAATACCAGACCGAGTTCCCGGGCGCGGGCGGTGACCGCGTCGAGGGCCGCTCCGGCCAGGGTTTCGGCGCTGGAATGATCGCAGAGTTGTACCACCGTCACGCCGGGCAGCCTGCCGGCGCACTCCAGCAGCGCCGCCGTCGGCAGGCGGTTGTCGCCGGTGTATTTGCCCGTGGCCCACGGATAGGTGTAAGTGCCCACGCCCAGCCGCATCAGGATCCTCCTTCCGGCGTCATGGCGAGGGCCAATTTGACAAACCCTTCCCGCCGTCCCTGCATCAGGTCGAAGCCGTCCTGGACCCGGGAGACGGGCAGGACGTGGGTTACCAGGGTGGCAAACAGCGCCGGATCCTCTGCCAGCAGCTCCAGGGCGGCGGTGAAATCGCGCCGGCTATAGGTGCGGCTGCCGACCAGGGAGAGTTCCCGGGCGACCACGGATCGGGTGTGGAGGGTCATGGCTGCCGTTACCATCGCCACGTAGACGATGGTGGCGCCGTGGTCGGCCACGTCCAGGGACTGCTGCAGAGCCGCTTCGCCGCCGGCGGTGAACAGGACGGACGCCGGACCCTCCCGACCGAAGACCTGACGGCAGGCGCCGTCGATGTCGCCGGTGGCGTGGACCGCCCTGTCGGCCCCGAGCTGCCGGGCCCGTTGCAGATTGTACTCCACCACATCGGTAACGACGATGGCGCCGAATCCGTTTTTTCTCGCTGCCGCCAGGGCCAGCAGCCCGACGCTTCCGGCGCCGTGGATGAGGAGGCCGCGGCGATTTTCCGCCGGAATGCGGCCGAGACAGTGGCAGGCCACGGCCAGCGGTTCGGCCAAAACGGCGGTTTTCAGGTCCACGCCGTCTGGAATCGGAAACACGACCGCTTCCGGGGCGTTGAACAGCTCGACGAAGGCGCCGATCCAGCGGTCGGTGCCGGGTACGATCCGGTCCCGACACAGCATAGGCCGGTCGGCCCGGCAGAAGCGGCAGGTGCCGCAGGCGACCTGCGGCAGGACCGTCACCCGATCGCCTGGCCGCACCCCAGTCACCGCCGACCCCACCCGCTCCACCCGGCCGCTCAGTTCGTGGCCGGGGATCACCGGTGGTTTTCGGAATTCATGCCGGCCGGTGAAAATGTGGTAGTCGCTGCCGCAAATGCCGGCGTACTCGACCCGGATCAGCACCGCGCCGTCGGCGATGGCCGGCACCGGTACGTCCCGGATTTCCGTTGTACCCACGGCGCTGATGTATACCGCCCGCATGGCGGATCCTTTCTCGGTGGCAGGGTCCGTCATTTCGCCAGCATGGGCAGAAAGGTGACGAACTTGGGAAACAGGGCGCACAGGATGGTGGTGACGAGCACGGGAATGGTGAAGGGGATGGAGACCCGCACCACCCGGTCCATGGGGACGTCGGAGATCTTCGCCAGCACGAAGAGAACGGTGCCGAAGGGTGGTGTCAGCTGGCCAATCATCAGGGTCAGACACATGATGATGCCGAACACCAGGAGGTCGATCCGGGCCTGCTGCAGCAGGGGCAGGAAAATGGGAACGAACAGGATGATCGATTCCATGGTGGACATGAAGCAGCCGATGACCATGAGAAAACCGATGAGAAGGAAGATGATCACGATCGGGTTTTTGGTCATGGCGAAGACGCTCTCTGCCAGCAGCATCGGGATCTGGGTGCGGATCAGCACGTAGCCGTAGACAGCGGTGCAGGCGATGATGAACAGGATGCTGGCACAGTCGATGACCGTCCGTTTCACCATGCGCCACACGTCCATCGGGCCCATGGTTCGGTAGACCACGACGATGAGGAGGAGGGCGTACACCACCGCCACGCCCGCCGCCTCGGTGGAAGTGAAGATGCCGGTCCAGATGCCACCCATGATGATGGCCGGGGTGAGGAGCGGGAAAGCCGCCAGTTTGAAATGGCGGCCGAGGCGGGACCAGGAAAACCGCTCGCCTCGGGGATAGTTGCGCTTCCGGGCATAGTATACCACGAGGCAGGACATGCCGAGGGACATCACCAGTCCCGGCAGGATGCCGCCGATGAACAGGGAGCTGACCGAGGTACCGGTGAGGACGCCGTACATCACCATGGGGACGCTGGGCGGTATGATCGGCCCGACGAGGGAGGACGCGCCGGTCACCGCCACGCTGAAATCCTTGTCGAAGCCGGCGTTGGTCATGGCCTTGATTTCCATCGCCCCAAGACCTGCCGCGTCCGCCGCCGCCGTGCCGGACATGCCGGCGAAAATGACGCTGGCCAGAATATTGACGTGGCCGAGGCCGCCCGGAATGCCGCCGACGGCACTTTGGGCGAAATTGAAGATGCGGTCGGTGATGGTGCCGGCGTTCATCAGCTTGCCGGAGAGGAGGAACAGCGGAATGGCCAGGGTGGTGAAGTTGTTGACGCCAGCCATGGCCCGCTGGGTCAGGATGTCGATGGGCAACCCTTCGATGCCCCAGAGGAGCACGCCGGAGAGAATGGCCGTGCCGCCCATGGCGAAGGCGACGGGCACGCCCATGACCAGCAGGGTGATAAAGCCGACGACAAAGACGGAGATGAGCATGGATCACTCCTGTGTCAGGAAGGGGGAGCTGTAGCCGTCCCGGAGTCCGGCGCTGTCGCCGCTGATCACGATCCGGCAGGAGTGGACGACGTCGATCAGGGAACACCAGAGCATGAACAGCGCCGCCAGACCCATGACGACGTAGAGCCAGCTGACCCGAACGACGGGAATGGTGACGGCCGGAATATCGCCGGTGACAAAAAACATCTGGTAACTGCCGACGACCAGAAACAGTTCAAATGCCACGCAGACGAGATTGTTGAACAGGTACATCGCTCCCTTGATCCGGCCCTGGGCCCGGTCGCGGAGGAAAAACGCTCCGAGGTGCTCGCCTTCGCTGCAGGCCGCCGCCGAGCCGGCGTAGGTGACGGCAACCAGACAATAGCGGGCCATCTCCTCGGTCCACGGCATGGACAGCCGCAACAGGTAGCGGAAGATGATCTGCAGGACGATGCAGATGATGCAGGCGATAAGCAGGATGGTGGCGCCAATGTCATTCCACCGTTTGACTTTTTGGAACACGGTCGTTCCTCCCGTGGCCGACGGCCGCGGCGCCGCCGCCGCCACCGGCCCCCCCGCTTGCCGCCCCGCACCGGGCTGGCCCCGACCTACTCTCCCGCCGCGTCCGCGATCGCCGGTTCGTACACCCACGGTTCCCAGTCGGCGGCTATGGTTTGGGCCGCGATCAGGGCTTTCTCCCGAAAGGGGGCAATGTCCGGCACCTCGAGAAACACCATGCCGCCGTCCTCCATCTGCTGCCGGAACGAGTCCTCCTGGGCGATGGCGTTGCGGTTGACGAGTTCTACCGTTTCCGCCACGCAGTCGCGGATCAGCGCCTGGGTGTCGGCGTTCAGGTTGTCGAACCAGCGTTTGCTGTAGGCGATGGTGAGGATATCGACGACGTGGTTGGTCATGATGGTGTACTTTTGCACCTCCTGCAGGCCTTTAAGGGCGTTGGATGAAATGGGATTTTCCTGCGCCTCGACCACGCCGGTCTGCAGGGCACTGAACACTTCCGAAGCCGGGATCGGGGTGGGAATGCAGCCCAATTCCTTCCACACCGCCACCCACGAGGCGGTCTCCGGCAGACGGATCTTCATGCCCGCCAAATCCGCCACCGTCTGCACCGGCGTGTTGGCGGTGAGCTGACGGTTGCCGCGGAGAAGAAACCCGCCGAGGTACATGCCGTTTTTGGCATAGGAGTCGCGCATGGCCTCGCCGATGCGGCCGTTCCAGGAGCGCAGGACCCCCGCCTTGTCGGTGTAGAGATAAGGAACGATGAAGGTGGCGAAGGGCTTGGCATAGTTCTCCATGACCGGAAAACCGCCAAGGGAAATATGCATGATGCCGGTGCGGAGCTGTTCGGCGAGATCGCTTTCGCTGCCCACCGTGCCGCCGTAGAACACCGCCGCGCTGATGGCGCCGCCGCTCCGTTCCTCGAGAATCTTCTTGAGGTGGAACAGGCCGTCCACTTCCACCGTTCCCTGCGGCGTGTGGGCGGCGATGGATACGTCGAGACGAGCGTACTCGCCGGCCGCCGCCGGCAGGGCCAGGGCGATAAGGATCGCCGCGAGGCCGAGGATACCGTGATCGCTGCGCATGGTGGTTCCTTTCCTGTGAAAGACCGCTGCCCACGTGTCGGTCCCGTACCGCCGCGTGGCTGCCGCCGTTACGGATGCAGGAGGATTTTTCCGCTCTGGCCCTGCCGGGCGATGGCAAAGGCTTCCTGGTAGTCGCTGAAGGCGAAGCGGTGGGTGATGATGTCGTCGAGACGAACCCGGCCGGTATCCAGAAGGCCCCGGGCGATTTCCCAGGTGGTGAAATTATCCCGACCGTAGCTGCCGAAAATTTTCGCGCCCTTCCAGACGATGTCCGGGCCGGCATCGAGCCGCAGCGGTTCCGAGGGCAGGCCGGTCATCACCATGGTGCCGCAACGGCGGAGCAGCTCGAATGCCTGTTTGGCGGCGCGGACGTTGCCGGAATTTTCGAAGACATGGCCGGCGCCGTATCCGCCGGTGGCGTCGCGGACCACCTGCACCGGATCCTCGCGGGTGGGATTGATCGCGACGTCGGCGCCGAACTTTTGGGCCATGGCCAGACGGTAGTCCGACACGTCCGAGGCGAAGATGGTGGCGGCGCCCATGGCGCGCAGGACCTTGATCATGAGAAGGCCGATCGGTCCGCAGCCGATGACGGCCACGGTGTCTCCCACCGGCGCGGTCTTGCTGGCGGCATGGACGGCGACGCCGAACGGCTCCATCAGCGCGCCGATGTCGGAGGGAACATTGTCCCCCAACTTCTCGGCGGAGTAGGCGGGCACAACCGCGTACTGGCCGTATACGCCGTCCTTGAAGCGTTTCAGGTACTGGCAGTTGTATTCGTTGCCGGTGCGGCAGAGGTAGCACTCACCGCAGGCGATGTGGGTTTCGGCGGCGACCCGGTCGCCCGGTTTGACCTTGCGGACGTTTTTTCCGACATGGACCACCGTGCCCGAGAATTCGTGGCCCATGATCCGGGGCAGGGCGCTGTAGGCCTTTTGCATGTTTTCCTGGGCCCAGGCGTTCCATTCATAAATATGGATGTCGGTGCCGCAGATGGCGCCGGCTTCGACCCGGACCAACACGTCGTCCGGACCGACTTCGGGCACCCGGACCTCGCGGTATTCGGCGCCGGGTTCTGCCCGCGTCTTGACTATGGCCAGCATGGTCTTGGGTAGGTCATTCTCTTCCATGGTCGTTCCTTTTGGGTATCAGGTCAGGCTGTTAGGAAAGGAGGGTCTCAACCGCCAGGGCGATGCTCCGGGCATCAAGGCCGAAAAACGCACACAGATCGTCCAGCTCACCGGCGGTGCCATAGCTGCGGAGGCCGAGGCGGCGGAACGGCACCGGACGATCTCCCTGCTCCGCCAGCACCTCCGCCACCGCACCGCCCAGACCGCCGTGAATGCTGCCGTCCTCCACCGTCACCACCGCCCCGCATTCCCGGGCCGCCGCCAGAATCGTCGCCTCGTCCAGCGGTTTCACACTGTGGGCGTCGATGACCCGGACGCCGATACCCTTGTCCCGCAAATACCCGGCGGCCTGCACCGCGTTGGCCACCGACGGACCGCAGGCGATGATGGCGGCAGCCCGGCCGTAGTCGCGGGTAAGGGTGGCCTGACCGAGGAAAAATTCCTGGTCGTCGTCATAGACCACTTCGGTTGCGGTCCGGCCGAGGCGCAGGTATAC
>JAJBSZ010000250.1 GCA_020861125.1 Planctomycetota bacterium
TCCATGCCGTCGCCGACCATGGCGGTCTGGCCAGCGTCGCCGTCCCGGCGGGTGCCGGCGGCGGTGCCCAGCTTGATCAACGGCGAGTCCTTGCCCTTGCGGCGGACCTCTTCCCGCAGGTGGCGGAAGGCTTCGCCGTATTCGGCAAACTTGTCGCCGAGGTAGAGGCTGCGGGCTTCCGAGTCCTCCACCAGCTCCTGGGGCGAACCGTGTTTCAGAACTTTGCCGTCCCGGATGATGTAGGCGCGGTCGACGATGGTAAAGGTTTCAAAGACGTTGTGATCGGTGATGAGGATGGCGATGCCCCGTTCCTGCAGGCTGTAGATGATCTTCTGGATATCCTCGCAGGCCCGGGGGTCGACGCCGGAAAACGGCTCGTCGAGAAGGAGGATGCTGGGGCTGGCAACCAGGGCCCGGCAGATCTCCAGCCGCCGCCGCTCGCCGCCGGACAGCAGGTGGGCGGTGCTTTTCGACAGCCGGGCCAGGTTCATGTCGGCCAGGAGTTCCGCCAGGCGTTCCCGGCGGGCGGCGCGGCTGAGGTTCTGGGTCTCCAGGATGGACATGACGTTGTCCTCCACCGTCATATTGCGGAAGATGGACGGTTCCTGGGATAGATAGCCCATGCCGTGGCGGGCCCGTTGGAACATGGGCAGCCGGCTGATATCCGCGTCCATCAGCCGGACGGTGCCCGCTTCGGCGCGGATGATGCCCATGACGATGCGGAAGGTGGTGGTCTTGCCGGCGCCGTTTGGCCCCAATAGACCGACGATCTCGCCGGCATTGACGTGGAAATCCACCCCGTCCACCACCCGGCGGCTGCCGTAGGTTTTCACCAGGCCCTTAATATCCAGCAGAGGCATGCGCCCTCCTTTGTCTTCATGGGACGCCGCCTGCGGGCCCCGGCGCGTATTCGACCATGATCGGCCTCCACCGTTGCGGGTTTCAGCCGGCTGGTTAACCAAAAAGCGCACAGGAATAACGGCCTGGCAGTGGCGAAAACGCGCTATCGGGTTTTCGCAAAAATTGACCCTTCCTTGCGCGCGTTCCGGTTAATTGCTGCACGTTCCGACAACGCAAAGTTGGAGGCCTACCCATTACCGAAAACGCGCTATCGGGCGAGATCGGGATCCCTGGGATCGATTAGTATCCGGCCGGCGGCCTGCAATTGCAAGGCCACGCCGAGAACTTTTTTCTGGGCCGCCTCGATGGCGTCCAGCCCGGCCCGAGCGGCCGGCGGCTCCTGGAGGGCCGCCGCCCGGCCCGGGCTCACCACCCGCAGCACCCGCTCCCGCAAGGCCGGCGGTGCGAAGCGGAGCGCCAGGGCCGCGGCGTCCGTCGGGGCGGCGGTGAACACCCGGGCCAACGCCCCGTCCTCGGTGAACAGGAGATCATCAAAAAAGAACATCCGGCCGCGCAGTTCGCGGAAGAGGGACGGATCCTCGGCCTGCACCGCCTGCCGCAGGCGCGGATCGGCTTCCCGGAGGATGGCGGCGAGGATCGCCTTGCCATCCACCGACCGGGTGGCAGCGGGCGGCGGCGGACCGGCTGGGCGGCGGGCCGGCGGCGCACGGCGGGGTCCGGACCGCGCCGCCGACCGAACCACCCCTTCCCGCGCGCCGGGCCGGCGCACCGACGAGGTGGCACGGGGCAGCAGGGTCTGCTGGGCGCGGCCGATCAGCTCCATCAAACTGGCCCGGGCCAGAGGCGACTGCAGCGGATCCCCGGCGACCGGATCCGGACGGCCGGGCACGGCCGGGCCGTTGATGGGGGAACTGCCGGCCGGCCGCGGCTGCCAGGGAACGGGACGGTCGGCGACACGAGGGGCCCGTTCCGTTCGGGCGGTGTCCTGACGCCGTTCCGACTGTACCGGCTTTCCCGTTTGTTCCAGCATACCCGGCTGAACCGGCGGTGGGCCAGCCTGTTTCCCGCCTTCCGGCTCCACCGGAGCGGTTGGCCGAGCCTCGGTCGGTTTGCCGGCGGCGGCGTCCCGGGCCTGCCGCGCCGCCTGGACAACCTCCCGGATCCGGGCGGCGGTCTCGGCCGCCTGTTCCGGCGACGCCGACCGGGCATCACGCATAGCCGGCACCAGATCCGCCTGCAGATGCCCGGGAAAATAGGCCATGACCTGCACGCCCGTTTTCGCCGGCAGACCGGTCAGGGCGATGGCGATGTCCTCGACCGGCATCTTCCGGAGCAACCGGTACAGTGCCGCCGGGCTGGCCGCGGCGAGAAAGGCGAATGGATTGTCCATGCGTGGTCCCCCTTGGCTACCGCCGGTGCGGACAGCCCGAACCGGTACGCTTCCCCAGATTCCATATTCGGTATCCAGGGCGGCGGAGTCAACCATTGTCGGAAAAACCCGGCGAGATATGGGCTTTTTCCATCCCTCTCCCCGGCCGGCTGTGCGGAGGCGGGAGCGCTCCAATCCGGTGGCGACGCGGTCGGGTGCTCCTCGCGGGAAAAAAACCGGCGGTATCGCCGCCGGCCATCTTGTCACCGGCAGAGGCATATCGTATCATACCACCGTCGGATGAGGGGAGATCGAGAGACAATGATGTCCACACTGATCGGCTGGGTGTTTGACCGGGTCATGGCCAAGCCCCTCGCCCGCTTCGACGCCGCGGTGCGTCGGCCCTTCGCCACCCAGGAGGAAGGGCTGCGCCGCATCCTCACGGAAAACGCCGCCACGGATTTTGGCCGCCGCCACGGCTTCGCCCGGTTCGCCGACAGCCAGGGGGCCGACCTGTGGCGGGAGTTCCGGCGGGCGGTCCCCATCCGCCGCTACGACGATTTTTTGCCGGATATCCGCCGCATGCAGGAGGGTGAAGCGGGCGTCCTGGTGCCGGGACGGCCGGAGATGTTTTCCCTCACCTCCGGCACCACCTCCGAACCCAAGTTCTGTCCAGTCACCCGCGCCTTCATCCGCGAACACCACCGGCAGCACCTCCTGTGGATGTACCACGTCTACACCGATCATCCCCGGGTCAACGACGGCAAGTATCTGGTGGTGGCCAGTCCGGCCGAAATGGGCCGCACCGCCGGCGACATCCCCTACGGCGCCATGAGCGGCAAGCAGCTGGAGGTCCAGTCCGTGCCGGTGCGGCGGCGGATGGCGGCGCCGGCGCGCATCCAGCATTTGGAGAACGCCGAGGACCGCTGGTTCAACCTGCTCCTCTTCGCCCTGGCCGAGGAAAACCTGCGGGTGGTGACCTCGGTCAACCCCTCCACCCTGGTGGCCCTCGCCAACCGCCTGGCCCGGGACGCCGACCGCCTGCTGGACGCCCTGGAACACGGCCACCCGGCCGCCGCCGACCCCGCGGCGGACGCGACGAGCCGGCTGGTGGCCCATGCCTTCCGGCCGAATCCGGCCCGGGCCGCGCACCTGCGGGAGATTTTGCGGGGGGACGGCCAGCTCACCCCAGCCGCCGTTTGGCCGGAATTGGCGCTCCTCCTCACCTGGCAGGGCGGGTCGTCTTCCTTCTACCTACCGCACGTGGCAACCCTGTGGGGCAATGTCCGCCAGCGCTGCCTCGGCCTGCGGGCCAGCGAAGGGACATTTTCCATCCCTCTCCGCGATCACACGCCGTCCGGCGTGCTGGCGGTGGGGGGTCACGTGATGGAATTCGTGCCTGCCGCGGCGGGGGATCCCGGACCGTCCACCCCGACCCTGCTGGCCGGCCAGTTGCAAGAGGGGGAACTCTACCGCCTGATCGCCACAACCTCCGGCGGCTTTTACCGCTACGACCTGGGGGATTTGGTGCGGGTCACCGGTTTCCACCCCCGCACGCCGGTAGTGGCGTTCGAGCGCCGGGCCGGGGCGGTGCTGTCCGCCACCGGCGAAAAGCTGACCGAGGATCAGGTGGTCGGCGCGATGGAAATAGCCGCCGCCGACGGGCCGCTGATGAACGGTTTCAGTTTGACGTGGGAGATGGACGACGGGGTCGTCCGGTACGTGCTGGCGTTGGAATGCACCGGTTCGGCCGAAGCGGTCCGCAACCGCTTCAACATGATCCGATCCCGGGTGCAGCAGCTCCTGGCGATCTTCGACGACGAACTCATGTACCGCAACGTCGAGTACCAGTCCAAACGGGACGACGGCCGCATCGCCTTTCCCCGGGCGGTACTGCTGGCCGAGGGCTCCTACGAGGCTCTGCGGTCCCGGCTGGCGGCCGAAGGCAAGCCCGAAAACCAAATCAAGCACCCGGTCCTGGTGACGCCGCCCGGTCCCGGTCGGGCGCCGGTGGCCGGCTGCCGCTTTTTCGACGGCATGACCATCGCGGCGGAGTTCTGATGGATCAGCCGTTTCCCGACACCCTTGCCGCTTTCAAGCGGGATCCGCTGGCGCTGTGCTGGCGGATTCCCGGCCTGTGGCCGGTTGCCAAGCCGAGCGGTCCCTCCAGCAACCTGATGGTGGTGCGGGCGCGCCGGGCCCTCGGCCTCAAGCGGATCGGCCACGCCGGCACCCTTGATCCCCTCGCCTCCGGCCTCCTCCTCCTTCTCGCCGGCAATGCCACCCGGCTGTTCGATCACCTGCAGGAATTTCCCAAACGCTACCGGGCCGGCTTCCGCTGCGGCCAACGCACCGACAGCCAGGACATCACCGGGCAGGCCCTCGCCGATTGGCAACCGAGCCAGCCGCCGCCGGACGCCGCGGCGTTCCGTCCCGCTCTGGAGGCGTTCCGCGGTGATATCCTCCAGACGCCGCCCATGTTCAGCGCCCTGAAACGGGACGGTACGCCTCTCTACCGCCTGGCTCGGGCCGGCGCCACCGTGGACCGTCCCGCCCGGCCGGCGCGGGTGGACGCTCTGGAACTCACTGCCTACGACGGCGAGGCGGGCGAGCTGACGATGACGGTATCCAGCGGCTTTTACGTGCGGACGCTGATCGACGATCTGGGTCTGGCCCTCGGCTGCGGCGCAGTGATGACCAGTTTGGTCCGCACCGGCATCGGGCCTTTCCGTCTGGAGGACGCGAAATCCCTGGACGACCTCCCGGCCCTCCAGGCCGGCATTGAGGACGGGCCATCGGGAACCTAATACATTAATGATAGGGCCAACCTCATTTTTGAAGGCACGACGAGGGTTCGCCTATCATGCCGGAGAGACCACCGCACTACCCACTGGTTTATAGCGACGAGCCCGTAGCGGTTACAGCCGTCGACCCACTAGCGTGGGGCTGCTGCCCTCTCGGGGAGTATGGGTACGCGCGGGATGGGTTTTGGCGGGTAATGGACCCGCTCCGACCTCCCTCTCCCGATCGAACAGGAGTGTAGGCGGGAGAGTGGGGCTACTGGAAGGATGGCACAATATGCTAAACGCGGAGCCACGCGGGTTGGCATCTTCTTGGAACGTACTGCGCGATGGCCCGACGTTTGGGTTGGCCCGTGTGGAGCCTCGGGGGCTGGTCGCGCCCACACCTCCCGAGTCCACTAACGTGGGGCCCGACCTTCTCGGGCGGGAGCGGCCCTTTGGGCTCATAACCACCGGGTCAGCGGGACGCTGTCCGGCGGACGAAATCCGCGTAGTCCTCCGGCGTATCGATACCCTTGGCGGGGCGGCTGGCGAGGACGTGGGCGGCGATGCTGATGCCGTTTTCCAGGGCGCGGAGTTGTTCCAGTTTTTCCGTTTGTTCCAGCGTGCCGGGAGGCAGGGACACGAATTTTTCCAGTGCCGGACGGCGGTAGAGGTAGATGCCGACGTGGCCGTAGGTGGGCACGGTAGCGGTGGTGTCCCGGCGGTAGGGGATGTCCGACCGGGAAAAGTACAGGGCCCGGCCGTCGGCGCCCAGGACTGCCTTGACCAGCGCTGGATTTTCCCGTTCCTCGCGGCTGGCCAGCGGGAACACCAAGGTGGAGATATCCGTTCCTGCCCGCTCATGGAAAGCGGCCAAGGCGAGTACATTGTCCGCGTCGATGTCTGGTTCGTCGCCTTGGAGGTTGAGGATGGCGTCGATGGCGGGTGGCAGGGTTGTTGCCGCTTCGGCGATGCGGTCTGATCCGGATTGGTGGTTGGGATTGGTCATGACGGCGCGGACGGGTAGTCGCCGTTCGGTGGTGAAGGATTCTACGGCATTGATGATCCGATGATTGTCGGCAGCGACGATGATTTCGGTGAAGAGGCCGGCGGAGCGGTCGCGGACGGCTGTTGCCCGGAGGATGGTATGGCAGATCAGCGGCATGCCGGTTTCGGCTAGCAGGAGTTTTTCTGGCAATCGGGTGGACTGGAGCCGTGCTGGAATTATGATCGCTGCCTGCACGCGGTACCTCCTCTCATTTTTATGGAACCATTGTCTCGGAATTGTCCCGCGCGCCGCGCCACACCCGTGAGGGTTCGGGCCCCCACGCTAGTGGGCCCGGTGGGCTTGGGGGCGCGACCAGCCCCCAAATTCTTTAATCAATGCCGCGCGGGCGGAAAATTGCGTTCACCCTGGAAAGCGGCACCACGAAAAGGAAGATACCCGCGCGGCTTCCGCATAGAGCACAAGAGCGAAGCGAGTTGTGCGTCTGCGGAGGCGATCCCTACCGTTAGTGCCCGAACTCAAACGCGGCGCGAGGGTAGTTTAAAAACCGATCTGTCCGACCCACCCACCACATACCCCTCCGAGCGGAGGCGGCGAGAGGTGGTGGGTTGCCGCACCGTGAACGCACAAATCGCTGCGCTCTTGTGCTCTATGCGGAAGCCGCGCGGGCAACTTCCTTTTTGAAATGTTGTTTTCAGGGTAAAGCAATTCTTTGCCCGCGCGGCATTGATTTACAATTTGGGGGCTGGTCGCGCCCCCAAACCCCGCGACCCACTAGCGTGGGGGCCCGA
>JAJBSZ010000146.1 GCA_020861125.1 Planctomycetota bacterium
GCAGTGGCCTTTCATGGTCACCACTTCCCAGTTAAAGGCGCGCCATTTGGCGGCGAGGTCGTCGATGGGCATGACCACTTCGACGAAATCGTCGTTCTGGATGCGGTTCTTGTCGACGATGCCCACCAGATTGTCCAGCTGGTACTTGGCGGCGGTTTCGGCCGCTTCCCAAATCTGGCCTTCCTGGGTCTCGCCGTCACCCATGAGGACAAACACCCGCGAGGGCAGGTTGTCCCGCTTGGCGGCGAGGGCCATGCCGACGCCGGCGGAGAGTCCTTGGCCGAGGGAACCGGTGGTCATGTCGATGCCGGGAGTCTTGCACATGTACGGGTGGCCCTGGAGCATGTGGCCGATCTGGCGGAGGTGATTGAGTTCTTCCATGGGAAAATAGCCGCGCATGGCCAGGGCGGTGTAGACAACCGGACAGCAATGACCCTTGGACAGGACGAAGCGATCCCGCTCCCGCCATTTCGGATCTTCCGGCTTGATGTTCATTTCGTGGAAATAGAGGGCGGTGATGATGTCGGAGGCGGACAGGGAACCGCCCGGATGGCCGGATTTCGCCTTATGAATCATGGCGAGCAGGTTTTTACGCAATTCCTTGGCGGTTTCCTGCAGTTCTTTCACATTGGCGTGCATGGAATTTTTCTCCTGGGAATGGTTTTTGATTGACATTTTGTGGTTAACCATTAACCTTTGATGGTTACAGGTTACCGCACAACGGTTGTTTGTCAATATGTTTTTTATGGAAATGCGAAATATTTAAGGTATAACGCTTATGGAACGTGTCAGCGCCGGTCCACGCCAGCGGCAACACAGCCGTGGCAAATACATTATGGCCGAAGGGCGGCCGAACCGGTCACGCCCGGCTGCGGCCGGCGATCAGGAAGGGGAGGTCCCAGTGAGCTCGTCACGGTTGCTCAAAAAAATAAAGGGCGTGCAGATCGTCAAACCGTCCGATCACGTCATCCAGCAGTTCCGCGACCTTATCACCAGCCGCGAGCTGCGCCCCGGCGATGTCCTGCCGAGTGAACGGGAACTCGCCAACTCCTTCGGTATCGGCCGCGGCTATATCCGCGAGGCCATAAAGACGCTGGAACTATACGGCGTGTTCAAATCCAGCCTGGGCGTCGGCACCGTCGTCTCCGACCTCGGGGTCCAAAGTATCAACGAATTCATCAACAACCTCGTCCAGTTCGGCGTCCATGACTATGTGGAGCTGGTGGAAACGCGCACCCTGATCGAACCGTTCAACGCCTACCGCGCCGCCCTCAACGCCACGGACGAGGAACTGGAAGCCATCGGCCGGGTGGTGGAAAGTCTGGATCACCACATCGACAACGACCGCCTGGACGCCGCCCTGGAAAGCGATTTCCACCTGCTGATCGCCAAGGCGTCCCACAACCGCATCCTGGCCGGCACCATCTCCGCCATCCTGCCGTCCCTGATCAATCTCCTGGATGATCTTGATCTGACCCGCGACGGCCGGCACCGCCGCTCCCACGTGGAACACCACCAGATTTACGAAGCCCTGCTCAAGCGCAATCCCAAGGCGGCGGAAAAAGCCATGCGCACCCATATGGAAGAGGCCTACAGCCACTTCAGCAAGCGCATCCCGGAGATCACAGAGGAAAAACGCACCAGCCAGCGGCTGTACCGGGACAAAAAATAGGCGGAGGCGGAGCCGCGCTTCGCCGTTTCGGCCTGACCGGGCTATTCCTACGAGGAATCCCTCACGAAACGCCCTAACACCCTTGCCGCACTACTGCCGATCGCTACGGCTCAAGCCGTAACCGCCCTGCGAAAACTAGCGGGACTTCAGTAGCAGATCCGTTCCGCCATGGACGGCATCCGCAAACGCGCTACAATTCGGCCTGGCATTGCCTTCCGCTTCCTTCGGAGAAAAGGAGAACCCGTGCTGACCCTGACCGATCGCACCGCCATCGTCACCGGCGCCGCCCAGGGCCTTGGCTTCGCCATGGCGAAAATGCTGGCCGAGAACGGCATGGCGGTGGCCCTGGTTGACATCAACGGCGACAAGGCCGCCGCCGCCCACCAGTCCCTTGCCGGCACCACCGGCGACACCGCCGCCTTTGCCTGCGACATCACCGACGACAACAGCATTGCCGCCACCGTCGCCGCCGTCGCCGACCGGTTCGGCGGCATCGATGTGGTGGTGAACTGCGCCGGCATCGCCACCACTACTCCGGTCGAGGCGATGACCCGCAAGGAATGGGACACCACCATGGCGGTGAACCTCGGCGGCACCTTCTTCATGAGTCAGGCGGCCATTCCCCATCTGAAAAAAAGCCGCGCCGGCCGCATCATAAACATCTCCTCCAACGCCGGACGCATGGGCGGCTACGAAAGCTCTCTCGCCTACGGCGCCTCGAAAGGCGGGGTCATCGCCCTCACCTTTGGTCTCGCCCGGCAATTGGCGCCCTTCGGCATCACCGTCAATGCCGTCTGCCCCGGCACCGCCAAGACCGAGATGGCGGAAATGTATTCGGAAGAAAAAACCAGACTCCTCATCTCGCGCATCCCCCTCGGCCGCCTCGGCAGCCCCGAGGACAACGCCGCTGCCGTCTGCTATCTGGCGAGCGAAGAGGCGGGCTTCGTCACCGGCACCCTCCTCGATGTCAACGGCGGCATGTATATGGGATGAAGGCGCATCCGGCTGTCCTATTCACTACCTCCCTACTCCGCTTGAAAGGAAACCATGAACACCGACTGCATCAAGGGGATCATTCCCCCCATCCTCACCCCCATCGATGAGGACGAGCGCATCGACGAAGGCAAGCTGCGGGAGCAGGTGAACTTCATCGTCGACGGCGGCGTCCACGGGATCCTGGCCTTCGGCTCCAACGGCGAGTTTTACATGGTGGAAGACGACGAAACCGAGCGCGGTCTGAAGATCATGGTGGACGAGGTGCGGGGCCGGGTACCGGTGTACCTGGGTATCGGCGCCATCAAGACCCGCAAGTGCGTGGAACTCGCGAAGATGGGCCGGGACAACGGCGCGGGCGGCATTTCCGTCCTCCAGCCCATGTTCTTGAAACCCACCGAAGCGGAACTCTATGACCACTTCAAGGCCATAGCCGACGCCGTTCCCGGCTTCCCGATGCTGATCTACAACAACCCCGGCCGCACCGCCTATACCTTGAGTGCCGACCTCATCGTCCGCCTGGCCACCGACTGCGACAACATCGTCGGGATGAAGGATTCCTCCGGCGACATGACCCAGACCATGGAGTTCATCCGCCGCACCCGGGACCTGAATTTCAAGGTGTTCGGCGGCAAAGACACCCTGATCTTCGCCGCCCTCGTGCACGGCGCGGCCGGGGCCGTGGCCACAACCGCCAATGCTTTCCCGAAATTGGTCTGTTCCATCTACGAGAAGTTCGTGGCTGGTGATCTGGCGGGCGCGCTTGAGGCCCAGTATACCCTGAATCCGATCCGGCTGCTGATGGACAAGGCCAGTTTTCCCGTCGCCACCAAGGATATGGCCAACATCATGGGCCGGGATATCGGCGTGCCGTACCGGCCCAACCATCCCACCGCCGGGCCGCTGCTCGAGCAGATGCGGGAGGCTATCACGGCGGCCGGGCTGCTGTAACAATTCGTTGTCATGATAAAAAACCGGAGGCCGCCGATCGTGGCGGCCTCCGGCTTTTCCTGTTTGGCTCCTTCGTGAGCGCCCGGTACAATGGCGGTTTTTTTCCGTAGAGTTGTGCAAGGACGTTTCGGAAAAGGGGGGGAGAGATGATCGTCTTTGGTTCGGGCGAAAGGCATTCCGTTCTCGGCGATGCCGGCACCCATCCCTGTCCGGAATGCGGGGAAGAGGCGCCGTTCCGCGCCGTCTGCAATTATTCCTTCTTCCACCTGTGGTGGCTGTTTCGGGTGGTCCGCCATCGCGAATACGCCATCGTCTGTACCGCCTGCGGCGCCGCCACCCCGGTGGACCGGAATACCATTCGCCAGGGGTTTCGCTCCGACAACATTCCGTTTCTCAACCGCTACGGCGGCCTGTTGCTGCTGCTGGTCATCGGCTGTTTCTTTGCCCGTGGCGTCATGGCCGAAAACGAGAAACGCAGCCGGAATGCGGCCCGCCTGGCCGCGGTGGTGGCGGCGCCCCGGGGCGGCGACATATTCCTGGCAAACCTGTATTACGTGCCGAACAGCGGCTTCAACCAGAATAGTTCGAATAGCAAAAGCGGCAAGGCATGGGGAGCGCTGCGGGTGGTGGCGGTGGAGGACGACGAGGTGCAGTGCATCACCTCGACCATCGCCTTTAAAGAATACCAGGGTCTCGCCGAGGCGATGCGCAAGCGATCCATCACGTTCGACGAAAACGACATCCTCTCCCTCACCCACGAGGACATCAAGGCGTTCCTGGACCAACGAGTAATCCTGGACGCTCGGCGCTGACTGCGCGGCGGGGGGCAGGATCTCCGGTCTGGATTGCGCTCGTCCTCTTCCGCGATGGCATTTAGGGCTGTTCGCCCACCAGATCCACGCTGTAGATGCGTTCCACCTGGAGTTTTTCGTCGCGGCGGATGCGTTCGATCACCTCCGGCGGCACCGCCGCTTCGGTGCCGATGACCATCGACGCCTTTTTCAGGCGTTTGAGAATGCCCACCTGCATGTTCTCGATGTTGATGCCCATGTCGCCCAAAATGGTGCCGACCCGGCCGATGACGCCGGGCTGGTCCGGATAGCGCAGGAAGATCATGTGGTCGTCCAGCCGCACCTCGATGTCGGCGTCGTCGATCTGGATCCGGCGTTTCCGGCCGTCCTGGTAGACGGTGCCGGCGAGGTGGGTCTCCTTCACCTGCCCGCCGTCGCTGCCGCGCACGTAAAGGTCGACGTGATCCACCCGGCTGTCGCCGCTGTCGGCCAGGATCAGGTCGGCGTGGATGCCCCGCTGCCCGGCCAGGAACATGGCGTTGATGTCGTTCACCCCCTCGACGCCGTAGCGCTCGAGAATGCCCTTGACCGCCGCCGACCGGAGGACGCCGCAGTCCTTGTCGGCGAAGAAGCGGCCGCCGACCCGGATTTCCACCCCGCTCACCGGGGCGTTTACGAGATAGGCGGCGATGCGGCCCATGGCGGAGGCGAGTTCGGCGTAGGCGGCCAAGCTCTCGTCCGGCGAGAAGGTGACGTTGACCGCATTCTGGATCTTCCCTTCCTCGAAATAGGCGATGACCTGCTGCGCCATCTGCAGGCCGCAGCGTTCCTCCGCCTCTTCGGTGGAGGCCCCGAGGTGCGGGGTGAGGGTGATGTCCTTGACGCCGAACAGCGGTCCTTCGGTCATCGGTTCCTTCGAGAACACGTCGAAGCCGGCGGCGGCGAGGTGGCCGGAGCGGACCGCTTCGGCCAGGGCCGCTTCGTCGATGATGCCGCCCCGGGCGCAGTTCACCACCCGGGCGCCCGGTTTCATCCGGGCGATGCGTTCGGCGTTCAGAAGGTTCCTGGTCTGGTCGGTCAGCGGCGTGTGGAAGGTAACGAAGTCGGCACGTTTCAGGACATCGTCCACATCGGCGAAGAGTTCGACTCCCAATTCCCGGGCGCGTTCGGCCGGGAAGAACGGGTCGAAGGCGACGATGCGCATGCCGGCGGCCTGCATCACCCGGACCACGTGCTGGCCGATTTTTCCCATGCCGACGACGCCCAGGGTCTTGTCGAAGACCTCAGTGCCGACCAGCGACTTCTTGTCCCAGTTGCCTTCCTGCATCAGGCGGTCGGCCCGGGCGATGTTGCGGGCGGTGGCGAAGATCAGGGCGATGGCCTGTTCGGCGGCGGAGATGGTGTTGCCGAACGGGGTGTTCATGACGATGATGCCGCGTTCGGTAGCGGCGGCCTTGTCGATATTGTCGGTGCCGACGCCGGCGCGGCCGATCAATTTCAGCCGCGCGCCGGCGGCGTCGATCGCTTTGCGGGTGACGGTGGTGGCGGAACGGATGAGCAGAGCGTCGAAGCCGGCGATGGATTCCACGAGTTCGGTTTCGGTGAATTTGCCCCGCGATATGACGGCATCGTTGCCGAAGTGTTGCCGCAGCAGTTCCAGGCCGCTTCCCTTGATGTTGTCGGCGGCGACGATGGTGTAGGTGCCCATGGCCTTGTTCTCCCTGTTAGGAAGTCCGCCGGACGGCGAACAGCTCTCCCTGTGTGTCCCAGTCGTGGCCACCGTTGTGGCTGATCAGGTTGGTCCAGTGGAATGTCTTGTCGGTGATTTCGGTGAACTGCCAGATCATGTCGTAGGCGCGGGCGTCGGTCATGGTCTGGATGATATCTCCCAGCGGGTTTTTTTCCGCCAGGAAGGAGGTCACCGGATAACCGGCGGCGACGTAGACCACGTCCCAATTGCCCCGTTCCGGCACGTACAGCCGCAGGGTGGTGCCGTAGGCGGCATCCGGGTAGGTGACGGTTTTTCTCGCTTCCCGGGACGGGCAGAGGAATACGTCCTGGATGGCCATGCCTTCGAGGGCGCGGGCGAACAGCCATTCGCCTTTGACCCGGCGTTCCTTGGGGGTGCCGATGTTGTCGATCCAGTCGAAATCCCAGGCGCCGAGAAAGCGGCCGTACCAGTCGTGTTCCGGCGGCAGGGCGGGCGATCGTTCGTCAGCCGCCACCACTGAAAACACAGATGCACTCATACCGGTACCCTCCTCGAAGCCACCCCACCCCGCGCGTCCCGACACCCCGAGAGGGGTAC
>JAJBSZ010000297.1 GCA_020861125.1 Planctomycetota bacterium
GTGCTGGTCATCGTGGAAGATGGGAATGTCGCATTCTGCCTTGAGCCGGCGTTCGATCTCGAAACAACGCGGTGCGGCGATGTCCTCGAGATTAACGCCGCCGAAGGACCCGGCGATGAGGCGGACGGTGTTGACGATGTCGTCCACCGACTTGGAGCGGATGCAGAGGGGAAAAGCGTCGACGTTGGCGAATTCTTTCAGCAGGACGCACTTGCCTTCCATCACCGGCATCCCGGCTTCGGGGCCGATGTCCCCGAGACCCAGCACGGCGGAACCGTCGGTCACCACCAGGACTAGGTTGCCGCGGCGGGTGTAGACGTAGGAGAGGTCCACGTCCTTCTCGATTTCGACACAGGGGGCAGCCACCCCGGGGGTATAGGCGATGGAAAGATCGTCCTTGTTCTTCACCTTGACCCGGCTGATCACCTCGATTTTCCCTTGCAGTTCCCGGTGTTTCGCCAGCGCCCGTTCTTTGAGATCCATGCCGCCACCTTTCCTTCCTGTGGTAAAACGAGGAATGCCACCCGTACCTGGTGGTACCCGAGGGATGCCCGGTTGGGTGCGGTCGTCCGCTCAGACGGAAACCGCCTCCGCATCTTGCCGTGGTTTGCCAGTTGTGTCAAGGGCGCTTTCGTACAGGATACACCGTACCCGTCGGCCCGGAAGGGGGTGGAAAACAGGGATGTCCCCCTCGGTACAGCGGGGCATGGCGTCCGGACACCGGGTGTGGAACCGGCAGCCGGCGGGCGGGCAATCCGCCCGGGGAACATCGCCGGTGAGGATGATGCGGTTCCGGTCGGCCCCGGGATCGGGCTCCGGAATCGCCGACAGGAGCGCCCGGGTATAGGGGTGCAGCGGCCGGGCAAACAGGTCGTCCGCCGTCGCCTCTTCCATCAAATGCCCCAGGTACATCACGCCCACCCGGTGCGACAGGTGTTTCACCACGGCCAGATCATGGGCGATGAAGAGGTAGGCCAGTCCCAGCCGTTCCTGGAGGTCGTGCAGCAGGTTGATGATCTGGGCCTGAATTGAGACGTCCAGGGCGGACACGGCCTCATCGCAGACGATGAAGTCGGGGTCGGTGGACAGAGCCCGGGCAAGGCCGACCCGTTGCCGCTGACCGCCGGAGAATTCGTGCGGATAGCGATCCAGTTGCTCGCCGGACAGACCGGTGAGCTCCAGAATGGCGGCGGCTTTCTCCCGTTTGGCCGCGGGTGTCATTTTGGGGTGGTGGATGGTCATGCCTTCTTCGACGATGGCGCCGACGGTCATCCGCGGGTTGAGGCTGGAAAAGGGATCCTGGAACACCACCTGCACCCGGCGGCGGAATTCCTTGAGGCGGGCGCCGCGCAGGGCGTTGACGTCGTGGCCGTCCATCAGCACCGTGCCGGCGGTGGGGCGCTCGAGTCGCAGAAATTGGCGACCGGTGGTGCTCTTGCCGGATCCGGACTCCCCCACCAGCGAATAGGTCTCGCCCCGGGCGATGGCGATGGAGAGGTCGTCCACCGCCCGCACCCGGCCGACCTCGCGGCCGAAGACGCCGGATCGGATCGGATAGTGTTTGGTAAGCCCTCTGCATTCCATAAGCGGTTCGGCTGCTGCCATGCGGACTGCCTTTTTTCTGTGGTTGTGGTCTGGCCGGCGGCGTCGGGCTCAGGCGCTGGCCTTCCCCTCGGCAATGCCGGCGAAATGACAGGCGCAGAGGCGGCCGCCGCCCTTGTCCTCAAGGGGCGGCTCCTGTTCCACGCACACGGCGGCCGCAAAGCGACAGCGCGGCGCAAAGGTACAGCCGGGCGGGCGGGCGGCCAGCCCGGGAACGGTGCCGGGGATGGTCGCCAAACGTTCCACCTTGCCGGCGAGGCGGGGGATACTGGCGAGCAGTCCGGCGGTGTAGGGATGGAGCGGTCTGGCAAAGAGGTCGCGGACGAGGGCGGTCTCCACGATCCGGCCGGCGTACATCACCGCCGCGCGCCGGGCCAATTCCGCCACCAGGCCGAGGTTATGGGTGATGAACAGCATGGACATACCGCGTTCGTCGCGCAGGCGGGCGAGGAGATCCATGATCTGGGCCTGGATGGTGACATCCAGAGCGGTGGTCGGTTCGTCGCAGAGGAGGATCTCCGGGTTGCCGAGGAGGGCCATGGCGATCATCGCCCGCTGTTTCATGCCGCCCGACAATTCGTGGGGATAGCGGCGCATCAGTCCGGCCGGATCCGGCAGTCCCACCGACGCCATGGCGTCCTCGATCCGGCGCCCGATCTCCTCCGGATCCCGGATCTTCTCGTGGGCGAGAATGGCTTCCGCCAGTTGTTCGCCCATGGTGTAGACGGGGTCGAAGCTGGTCATCGGTTCCTGGAAGATCATGGACATGGCCGAACCGCGGATGGCCCGCATCCGCCGGTCGGACAGGGTGGTCAGTTCCCGGCCGGACAGGACGACCGATCCGCCGGCCAGCCGCGCCGGCGGCGTTGGAAGCAGTCGCATCAGGGCGAGGCAGGTGACGCTTTTGCCGCAGCCGGATTCGCCCACCAGGGCCAGGGTTTCGCCCTTGCCCACCGTGAAGGAGATCCGGTCCACCGCCAGCGCTTCGACACCGCCCGCCAGGCGGAAGGCGACCGAGAGATCCGTGACCTGAAGCCGGGGTTCCTCGGGTAGGGCCATGGGCTGGGTGTTACTCGTGTTCATGGGTATTCCGTTTCCGTCGCCGCCCCGATCCCCCTGGCCGCTTGTGCCCGGGCCGGCTTGAGAGTAGTATACATACTCCAAACACCGGGGGGAAGAGACTAGCGATGCGCGAGGAACTACCCGACGAGATCATGGAAGCGGTGAAAGCCATCCGGGCCATGGAAGGCAAGGTGTTCCTGACCCGACGGGAACGGGAAGTCCTCCACCGGGCCAAGCTCCGCATCGCCTACTGGGCCTGCCGCAGCGAGGGCGTGCCCACCACCCGGGAAAACCTCGGCTACATTCTCGGTGCGGATGCGGCGGAGATCCTCGCCGCCTACGACAGGTATGTTAAGCAAGCCACCAGCGCCGCACCGGCGGCGGGAAAATCAGACCGGGATGGGGGCGGCGAATTTCTTGCCGGCGGCTGACGCCGCAAACGAGAGATTGCGCGGCACATCGGGGAGGAGACGGATGGACAAAGCTCGGGTAACTGGCTCGCGGTTGCTGGCGGCGGGGCGTTTCCTCACCCTCACGGTGCTGCAATGGGTGGACGGAAAAGGCACGGCACACGAATGGGAATCGGCGGATCGCACCGTGGGCGCGGTGCTGGTGATCCCCCGGTTGCAGCCGTCCGACCGTCTTCTCATCATCCGCCAGTTCCGACCGCCCGCCGGCGGCGTGGTGCTGGAATTCCCGGCCGGCCTACTCAACCCCGGGGAGGCGCCAGAGGATGCCGCCCGACGGGAGCTGCACGAGGAGACCGGATACCAGGCCACGGCCGTGGTGCTCCATCCGCCAGCCTTCACCAGCCCCGGCCTCTCCAACGAAACCGTCTACATGGTGGAAGCGACGATCGACGAAAACGCGCCGGAAAACACGGTCCTGGAAACGGCGTTCGACCCCTCGGAAAACATCGAAAACATTCTCGTTCCGTTCCGCGACCTCGGGGATTTTTACCGCCGCGAAACGGCGCGGGGAACGCTGTTTGACGCCAAGCTGGCCGGGTTCCTTCTCGGGCGTCCGGGATGACCCGCCGGGCGTGGTCACCGTGACGGTAATGGTAACCGCTCTCCCGATCACCTGAACTTCTGACCTCTCTCCCTTTTTCGAAACGCAGTGCCTTCACACCAAAAGCCGAAGCCGCCGGCAGGACCCGGCGACTTCGGAGTTAACGGCTTTTACGGAGCACTATCAGGCCACCTGCAGTTTCCGGGCCACCATATCGAGGGTTTTTACCATCCGCGCCAGTTCCGCTTCGCTGTTTTCCAAGGCGTCCAGGAGCAGCCGACGCTCGTTTTCCGATTCGGCGATGATCTGGCGGATGCTGTCTTTTTCGGCGTAATCGAGAAAGCCGACGTTCCGTTTCTTTTCCGCCTCGGTGCGGTCCAGCTCCCGGCGCAACCGCCCGGCCTCGGCCAATGCCGCCAGGGTTTGCTGTTCCAGCGTTTGAACCTCCTGTTCCAGCATGGCGCAGGTCTGCTCATAGACCCGAAGCTTCTCTTGCAGGACCTCCACCGAGATGGGGACCGACGCATCCGCCCCGGCCGCGGCGGCCAGGTGCGGCGCCGGTTCGCGCATGGCGTCGATGGCATCGAGGAGCCGCAGTTTGTCGGTCCAGTTTTTTCCAAATCCGCCGATTCCGCCCTGTTCAGCGCTTGTTGACATACCTTCGTCTCCAGAGTGTGGTGTGGTGGTGGGACGCCCTCCCGCCGGCGTCATGGTTCGAACCCCCGAGTTGATTTTCCCCAAGGTAGTTATCGACAAACCGCCTCCCCGACTTCACGCCAAGAGGAACAATCCGGTTGTGGTGGAATGACTTCGGGTAATGGCGCTTGGCAAACCGCCGCCGGCGGGGTATAACACCACGCTGGCACAGCCGTACTTGTCTCCGGCCAGCCGCGCCGGAGGCGCCCGACCGGCCACCAACCACAACCGCCACCGCCATCGGAAAGGAGGTGATACCCATGCCGACCTTTGAACGCGTCCTTTCCGGAATGCCCGGGGTTGACGCCCTGATCGACAACATTCGCATGGGCGACAACGTCGTCTGGCAACTGGACACTATCGATCAGTACCGAGAAGTGGTGCAGCCCATCGTCGCTCAGGCTCGGGCCGACAGGCGCAATCTCCACTACGTTCGCTTCGCCGCCCATCCGCCGATCCTGGAACCGCAGGACGGGCTGACCGTCCACCGGTTTGATCCGGACGCCGGCTTCGAAACCTTTACCGTTCGGGTGCACGAATTGATCGCGGCCCAGGGCCGGGACGCGTTTTACATCTTCGATTCCCTGTCGGAACTACAGACCGCCTGGGCTTCCGACCTGATGATGGGCTGCTTTTTTCAGGTCACCTGCCCGTACCTCTTCCAGATGAATACCGTGGCCGTCTTCGGGATCCTGCGGAACCGCCATTCCTTCGACGCCATCGCCCGCATCCGCGAGACCACCCAGCTCCTTCTGGATCTCTACGGCCAGGACGGCGAGCGGTATCTGCAGCCGCTCAAGGTCTGGAACCGGTACAGCCCCACCATGTTTTCCCCGCACCGGCTGACCGCGGGCGGCGCAGCGGCCGTGCCGCTCACCGACGCGGTGGAGGCGGCCCGCTTCAATGCCATCCTCAACGACCGTTTCGTCGCCCCGGTGGACGGTACCCTGGACCACTGGGACCGGACCTTTATGCAGGCCGGCCAGGAACTGGCCCACGGCGGCGAGAATCCGGACACCCGGCGGCGTCTGGCCGGGCTGCTGATGGGGCGGGATCCGCGCATCGCCAGTCTGGTCCGGGAGCATTTCACGGTGGCGGATCTGATCCGGGTCAAGGAACGGATGATCGGATCCGGCGGCGTAGGCGGCAAAACCGCCGGCATGCTGCTGGCGCGAAAAATCGTGGAGAACCGCCTGCCCGACCTGCGGCCACGGCTGGAGCCGCACGATTCCTTCTACATCGGGTCCGATGTTTTCTACGCCTTTCTGGTGGAAAACGGCTGGTGGAAGCTGCGGCTGGAACAGCGTACCGCTGACGGCTACTTCACCGCCGCCGCCGCGCTCGGGGAGCGAATGGAGGGCGGGACCTTCCCCGCCGCCACCCGGGATCGGTTCCGTCGGTTGCTGGACCACTTCGGCCAAAGCCCGATCATCGTCCGCTCCAGCAGTCTGCTGGAGGACGGCTTCGGCAACGCCTTCGCCGGGAAATACGAATCGTATTTCCTGGTGAATGCCGGCACGCCGGAGGAACGCTTCGAAGCGTTCGAACGGGCGGTGAAACAGGTGTACGCCAGCGCCATGGATCCATCCGCCCTGACCTACCGCCGCCAGCGGGGCCTGGACGATCAGGACGAGCAGATGGCGATCCTGGTGCAGCGGGTGTCGGGGGCCAATTTCGACGGCTTGTTCATGCCCGTAGCCGCCGGCGTCGGCCACTCCCACAATGCCTATGTGTGGGACAGTCGGATCGATCCGGCCGCCGGTATGGTGCGGTTGGTGGCGGGGCTGGGAACGCGGGCAGTGGATCGGGTGGAGTCGGATTACCCCCGGGTGGCGGCACTGAACGACCCCGGTCTCATGCCGGTGAGCGGAGCCGAGGAACGGGCGAAATACTCCCAGCGGTTTGTCGATGTGCTCGACCTCGGCAGCAACACCCTGCGCTCCCTGGAACTGGCGGAAACGGCGGCCCGGTGGCCCGAGTGGCTGCGCCGGCTGCTGTGCGAACGGGACTACGCCGCCGAGAGCGCCTACGCCGAGCGGGGCATCCAGCGGGAGATTCTGTACTGCAACTGCGATGCGGTGGTGGCCAACACCGCCTTCATCCGGGATATGCGGAACATCCTGTCAACCCTGCATGCCGCCTATTCCTATCCGGTGGATATCGAATTCACCGTCAACTTCGCGGCGGACGGCGCCTATGTCGTCAACCTCCTCCAGTGCCGGCCGCTGCAAACCCGCGAGCGCGGCGCGACCGTGACCGTGCCGGAAATCCCCGACGAACGGATTTACTTTCGCCTGGACGGTTCGGTCATGGGAGGCGGCATCGACTGGCCGCTGGACTT
>JAJBSZ010000483.1 GCA_020861125.1 Planctomycetota bacterium
GTGGTGTACTATGAAAAAGAGAAGACGGAACCGGTGTGTGCGCCCCGAAAAATGACCGGCTGCTGGCAGGCTTGCGCCCGGTTCTGTAAGGAGATTCTATGGCTCTTCCCTATGCGAGGAACCAGTACCTCAAAACGCAGATTGAAACCGCATCCAAGGAACAGTTGGTGGTCATGCTTTTCGACGGCATCATCCGTTTCACCGAACTGGCGCGGACGGCCATGCGGGAAAAGCGGATCGAAGACACCCATCACCTGCTGATGCGGGCCCAGGCCATTGTCATGGAATTGATCTGTACTGTCGACAAGGAAGCAGGCGGTGAAGTTGCCGCTAATATGATGAGCCTGCACGCCTACGCCTTCAACTGCCTTATCGTCGCCAACCTAAAGAAGGACGAGGGAAAAATCGACGAGGTGCAGAAAATCTACCGCGAGCTGCGCGAAGCCTGGACCGGCGCCATGGGCGTCCTGGGCCTGACCGGCAAGGACGAAGGCTCCGCCGATGCGCCGGCCAAACCGCTGCCGGCCGCGACGGGCAAGGCTGTCGCCGCCGCCGGTGCCAAGCCCACCGCCGCTCCGGCCAGCCCGACGCCGTTGTCCGCCGCCGCCGCGCCGGCCATTCCCCTTGCCAGTGGTTACGGGATGGGGAAGACTGCGGCCTTTGCCAGCACGCTTCCCGCTCCTTCAGCGGAAGCTGCGGGCCAGCGGCCCCTGGCCAATGGCTACGCTGCCGGAACCCGAAGTATTGCCTGAAAACGGCACCGTGTTACGCACGTACCACTACCACGCAGCGTTCAGTCGTCGGCTGAACGCTGTTGGCTTTTCCACGGAGGTCAGGACAATAAAAAAGCGGTTCAACCGGGGGAGAGGTTGAACCGCCAGGGCCTGGGGGGAGGCCCTCGGGGATGGGTCGGGAGAAGAAAAACCGGACGCCTTCTGCGATAGGGCTATATAAAAAGCCACCCCCGGGTAGGGAAGGAGGAGGAGTTTCCTGCCGGGGGTTGGGAGAAGGAGTCTTTGAATGTCAGTTCACTAACTACCTGTCCTGGGCTTTTACCGTCCCCTCGCCGTTTTTTTCTTTTTTTTATCAGGGAATGAGGTTTTTTTTCTGGCAGGGAATTCTCTTGCCGCCGTGCTCCGACATTCGACAATACGGATGAGCCGGTCCCCGGGACTGCCCTGGCGGAGCCAATATGGCTGAGGACGGGTGATGGGTCAGGAAATGATGCTGCTGCATGTGTGTTGCGCCCCGTGCCTGGCGGCGGCGCGGGCAACTCTGGCCCGCGATACCGGCGGCGGTTTTCCGGCGGTGGCGGGTCTGGTTTTTTACAACCCCAATATCCATCCCCTTATCGAGTTCCGGCGGCGGGTGAAGGCGTTACGGCTTTATCTTGAAAGAAACCCGGTCCCGGCAGAAATTAATGACAACTACGGTCTGCGGGTCTTTCTGGAACGGGTCCATCAGCCATGGTCCGGCCAGGACCGGCAGGAACGATGCCGTCTCTGTTACCAGCTGCGGCTCGGAGAGACTGCGCGGCGGGCCGCCCTCGCCGGCTATGCGGGTTTTTCCTCCACGCTGTTGGCAAGCCGGGAGCAGGATCGCGACCTGGTGGCGGCGGTGGGGCAGGCCGAGGCCGAGCGGTACGGCATTCGGTTTTACCAGGGTGACCTTCGGCGGTTTTTGCCCGATGAAAAGGAACTCCGCGGTATCTACCGGCAACAGTATTGCGGATGTATCTTTTCCGAAGAAGAGCGGTACCGCGCCACCACCACGCATTTGTACCGGTCCGGCGGCCCAGCCGCCCACCCGACCGGTGGTATTTAAGGATACTACATGCTGCGCTGGCTGTTCAGACTGGTCGTAGTCGGTGTTTTGGGCTTCGTCGCCTACCGTTTCCTCTATTTGGAAGCGCCGAACCGGCCTGTTTCCGCCCCGATACCGGACATGCTGGCCGCCAACCTTCCCGGCCGTGGCAGCCACGGCCAGCCGGAAATTCGGGTTCTGGTGGCAGAGGCTCTGGATAGCGCCCTCCTCACCATCAACGGTCGGGTCCGGATGGAGGCGGTCACCACCGGCATGCAAACCCGGTCCGGCGTGTTCTCCCAATCGGTGACGGTGGATGTTATTCCCACGGGACAGGGCGTCAAGGTCGGCGAGGACCTTTATGTCCGGGTCCGGCTGAAAAACCTGGACAACCAGCCACTCCGCCTCACCTGGGGCAGCGGCAGCGATGAAACCACCATCGCCATTCCCCATGAGATCGAGATGTACGGCACCCACGTCAACGACGGCGGCCGGAGCCGCGCCAAGGTGCGGGTGCTGGCCCGGCTTCCCATCGAAGATTATTTGTACGGCGTAGTGGCGGGGGAGGTGCCGACCAGTTGGCCGCTGGAAGCCCTCAAAGCCCAGGCGGTGGCCAGTCGCTCCTTCGCCTACTTCGAGGTCCGGCGGCGCCAGAACGACGAATACGATGTCCATGCCAGCACCCGTTCCCAGGTATGGCGGCCGTCCCTGGCGGTGGAACCGCAGGTGAAGCGGGCGGTGGATTCCACGGCCGGCATCGTCATCACCGAAAAAAATGCCCTGATCAAAACCTTTTTCCATTCCGAGTGCGGCGGGTATACTGCCGACGCCCGCTGGGTATTTACCAAAACGCCCATTCTCGCCCTTTCCGGGGTCCGCTGCCCGCGCTGCTCCGACCCCCGGAACAAACCCACTTCCTGGACGGTCACCTACACCCGGCAGGAGATCCAGCAGCGGCTGCGCCGGGCCGGCGTCCTGAAAGGGCCGGGTGACATTCGCGTCATCCAGGGTCTCGATGCCGAGGGCCGGGCCATGGGGAACCGGGCGTTGGGCCGGGTCGTCACCGTGCAGATCGCCATGGCTGGCGATCGTGGGGTGACGGTGCGGGTTCCCGCCAATGAGTTCCGCCTGGCCATGGGAGCCGACCGCCGGAATATCGCCAGTACCTATATGACTATCGAAGACGGCAGTGAGCCGCGCATCACCTTTTCCGGTCTCGGCTGGGGCCACGGGGTCGGCCTGTGCCAGCACGGTGCCGCCTTTGCCGCGGACAAATTGCGCTTCGAGTTCATCGATATCCTTCGCCTGTACTACCCGGGTTGCAAATTGGTTCGCCTTTGGGGGTAGTGGACAACCAGAGTATTTCCAACCGCTTCTTTTGCTGACCGCCTCCGGGCGGTTTTTTTTATGGAACGTTGCCAGCGAAGCTGTCTCCGGAGCGTGCCTACAATAACAAAAAGGCAAGGTATCGATAATGATGCCGCAGAACTCCGGAGACAGGTATGCGAACGTTTATTCTATTGATAGTATGTGTCTTAACGGGCTATGGAGGGGCGCACGCGGCCTTCTATGGCGATTTTCTCGTATCCGACGCCTTGCGGCCGGCGGTACGGTCACTGCAAGGACATGGCAACCGGACCGCGATCGTGGTGAACCCCTACGAAAGCGCTCCGTTCGTCCTCTACCTGCCGGAGGCGGCCACCGTGACCAACGGGTCGCCCCTGCAGGATATCGCCGGACGGTTGCATAACGGTGAAGAAATCGTGCTGTACAATCTGGGCGGTCGCGGCTGGTTTGGTTCGCGCCGAACGCAGCCCGACGGTGTTGTGTTGTATGACGGCTACGTCTACCGCAACCAGATGATCTACAATGTCGCGTTTTCCCTGCAAAACGGGCAGCCGGCGGATGCGGCGGTGTTGGGGGCGTTGGCCCGCGTGTATTGTATGCCCGGCCAGAATGGTTCCCCAGCCGGCCAAACCGTGGCGGCCGCAATGGATGCGTTGGAAAATGGGGAATGGGACAGCATGGAGCAGCTCCTGGCGGAAGCCGGCGGGCTGGACGCTGGGAACTGGGCTGTGCCGTTCCTCGCCGGCCGTCTGGCCGAGTATAACCAGGATCTCCTCGCCGCCCGCGGTTTGTACGCCCAGGCCTCTAATCTATGGCCGACTGACATCGAGCTGGCAGCCCGTACCGCATCCATGGAAAGCCTGGCCGTGGATGGCGACAACGGGGTGGCAGCCCTCGGCGCCCTTGCCGCCATGAGTCCTGAGGAGGCGGTGATTTGGGAGGAATTGGGCCGCATTTTCCTGGCGGCGGAAGATTTCGACGTGGCCAAATCCTATTTTGATGAGGCAGCGGCGGTGAATCCCAGCTCGGAAACCGCGCTGTACAACCTTTCCTTCCTCCACGCCGAGGCGGGAGAATACGATGACGCGCTTCGTCGGGCCCGGGAATTCGTGCACTTTTACCCGTGGACTCCCAACGGCACCGTGCCCGACGTCACCGACGCGCCCGGCCTTGGCGATTCCCGGGTGCGCGCCATCCTGAATGAGCCGTTGCCGTTGGGACGCATTGCCGACTACGCCGGCGCCCGGCAGTTCACTATCCTGCCGTTGAGCCATCCGGAAGTGGAACAGGTGCTGCAGGTCATCCACGTCCCCGTCCACACCACCGTCTACCAGCCGTCGCCGGTGTATATTCCCCGCGTGACCTTCGGCTGGTTGTGGCACCCCGGGTTCTACCGGCCGTGGCTGCGACCGGGTTCCATCGGCCATCGGCCTCGCCCGCCCTTCGGCGGTCATTTTCGGCCTGGCCTGACGCCCCCGCGTCCGGGTCCCGGTCCAGGGATTGGGCCGCCCCCCGGTGGCCCGCCGGGCGACAACAACCGACCCGGTACCGGGTCGCGCCCCCAGCCGCCCAGCGGCGGCAACCGGCCGCAACCGCCGACGGAAGGCAACCGGCCGCGGCCACCGACTGAGGGAAACCGGCCCCAGCCGCCGACTGGAGGGAACCGTCCCCAGCCACCGGCTGAGGGAAACCGTCCGCAGCCGCCGAGCGCTGGCAACCGGCCGCGGCCGCCAGAGGAAACCACCCGGCCCCAGCCGCCCAGTGCTGGTAATCGGCCACAGCCGCCGAGCGCCGGCAACCGTCCCCAGCCGCCGACCACGACCCGGCCGTCAACGCCTGAAGCCAGTGTGCGGCCCCTTCCCGCGCCGCTGCCCACCCGGCCGGTCACCCGACCGGGGATCGCCGTGCCGGACCGCACCCGTCCGACCGTTCCGGAGCGGCCGACTGTGTCTCCGCCCGTGGATCGTCAGCCCAACCTGACCGACCGGACGCGACCGGCGCATCCCACGGCGCCAACCGGGTCCGTCACCCGACCGGTCCAACCCACGACCCGTCCGGCCCAGCCTACGACCCGTCCGGCCCAGCCTACGACCCGGCCGGCTCAGCCCGTTACCCGGCCGTCGCAACCCACGGTCCGACCGGAGACCCGTCCATCCCAACCCGCCGCCGGGCGGACACCGAGCCGCCCAACGGTCGAGCGGCCATCCCGGGTGGAGCAGACGGCCCGTCGTTCGCCTGCCACCGACGCCCGAGCCCGACCGGAACGGGAGGTGTTGGAAGAACGCACCCGTCAGCGTCGCTAAGCCGGTACGCTCACGGGAACTCTTTGAAACGCACACGGGACGCCGCACCGGGCGGCGTCCCGTTTTAAACGAGATTCCTGCCGGCGGATCAGCCAATACCCTGGCGCCGGAGTAGGCGTTTGAAGAGGCCCGGCCACAGGCGATGGAGGTAGACGCCGCCGCATTCCCGGCCCCCGATCAGCTGCTCCGGTACTCCTTTGGTAATGGCGGCGAGACAGCGAACCGCGCACTCCTGCGGCGAGATTCCTCGGGCCTGACCCGGATCCATGGATCCATGCCGGCTGCCGTCCGCTTCCAGGGCCTGCTGGGAAATTTCCGTCCGGACCCATCCTGGCACCAGCATGGTGATGTCGACGCCGGTGCCGAGGATTTCTTCCCGGAGGGATTCGAACCAGCCGTGCATGGCGTGTTTGGCGGCGCTGTAAAAGGAGCGGCGGGGCGCGCCGAATTTTCCCAGCACGCCGGTGAGGGCCACAATCTGCCCTTTTCGCCGCTGGATCATGCCGGGCAGTACCAACCGGGTGAGTTCCACCGCTCCCCAAAAGTCGATTTCCAGAATTTTTCGGGCCACCGCCAGATCTGTATCCAGCGCCAGACCGCGCATCCCGATGCCGCCGACATTGACGAGGATATCCACCGGACCGAGAGCCTTTTTCACCGCCGCCGCTGCCGGACCGAGGGTGGTGTTGTCCGCCAGGTCAAGGGGCACCACCGCCACGGCGCCACCATACCGGCGGCAGTCGGCCGCGGTTTCTTCCAGCCGATCCCGTCGCCGGGCCGAGAGGGCCACTGCCGCGCCTGCCTTGGCCATCTCGATGGCCAGGGCTTGGCCAATCCCGGCCGAGGCGCCGGTCACCCATACGGTGTGGTTTTTGGGGTCCATTATTTTTTCCGCTCAAGCAGAGGCCGGTTGCGGCCGCACATTCCGATCGGTGGTATTGTATCGAAATTCGGGGCGGAAAGGAAGGTGTCGAGTATGGCCGTCGGCGGTGTCACCGGTGCCAATGGCATGATGCTGCAGATGATGCAGTTGCTGCTCCAGGGCATGGAAGAGCAGTCGGATCTGGCGATGAAGATGGTTGCGGCGGGGGTGGAGACGGGTATTTCCACCGGCAAAATGGCGCTGGCGCAAAACATCATCGATGTGTATGCCTGAAATCCAACGCGCATCGGGTCAAAAAAAACGCGCTCCCGGGTC
>JAJBSZ010000066.1 GCA_020861125.1 Planctomycetota bacterium
GATCATGAAGCAGGCCAAGTTCCACAGCCTGATCGAATCCGGCGCCATCATCCATGCCTTTGTCGGCGAATCGCGGCCCTCGGCCGGCGCCATCGCCAGCCTGGTGCGGAAGACTTTCGAAAAAACCAAAGCGGCGCAGTTGACCATTTCGCCCGAATTCACCATCTGCCGGTCCTGTCACAAGGTCGGCGCCGGCATCAGCCAGCGGTGTCCGCACTGCGGCGCGGCCAACCTGCCGGGCATCCACCGCGTCGATGAAACCGACGCCACCGGGCGCAAGTGGAGCCGGGAGGGGCTGGCGGAACTGGGCCGCCTGGAACTGGTGGCGGGCTGCTGTGGCTGATCCCGCCGCGCCGCCCCTGGCCGCCGCCACCGGCTTCGACATGCGGGGCTTTATCGAAAATTCCCTGCTGGAATGGGAAAACACCGTGGCCGCCGTGGTGATCGCCGGCGGCTGCAATTTCCGCTGTCCCTACTGCCATAGCTGGCGCTATGTCACCGGCGTGGATGATCTGGAACGGCTGGACCCGCAAATCCTTTTCGATCTCCTGGAACGGCAGAAGGGGTGGATCGACGGCGTGGTGTTCACCGGCGGCGAACCCACCCTGCAGCCGGGCCTGACCGACCTCATCCGCCGCACCCGGGCGGCGGGAGTGCGGGTCAAGCTCCACACCAACGGCAGTCGGCCGGAGGTGGTGGCAGGTCTTCTGGATGAGGGGTTGCTGGATTGTCTGGCGCTGGACTACAAGGCGCCGCTGGACGGGCGGTATTTCGCCGCGGCGGGTGTGCCGGAAGACACGCGGCTCCTGGAGGACGTGAAGCGATCCTTTGCCCTGGCGGCGGCAGCGGGGGTGGATCGGGAATACCACACGACCCTGTCGCCCCGGCACGTGGACCTGCCGACGCTGGAGGAAATGGCGGCGGATTTGGCGCCGGGCGGGCTGTGGATCCTGCAACAGTATGAAAACCTCGACTGTCTGGATGCCGGCGCCGCCGGCCGGCAACGGTTCGACGCCGCCATGCTCGACGCCCTCGAGGCGGCGGCGCGGCGGCGCTATCCGCGGGTACTGGGAAAACGCGGCACCTCGGCCTGAGGCCGGGCAGCCGCCCTGTTCATGGAAAGGCCAACGCGAGACAAGCCATGGCTGATGATCTTTTTTCCGAAATACTCCGAGAAGCGCAGCGCGAGAAACGTCTCGTCTGCATCTTTCGGGATCCCTCGGACCTGCGCCGGTTCGCGGTGGGGTTCGTGGAGGCGGTATCGGACGCCGATTATACCCTGCAGCAGATCGACCCGGACGGCCACCCCGACGGCCTCGATATCGGCTCCATTGACGACATCATCGAGATCCGCAAGGAATCTCGCTATGCCCGCCAGATCGCCCTGTTGATGGAAAACGAGGAGGAAACGGGCAAAACCGGCGGCGGCTGGAACGGCAAACCAAACCCGGAAAGTTGTCTGGAGGAAGTGTTGAAGCAGTCCATGCTGGACAAGCTGGTGGTCAATGTGCTCCTTGCCACCGGCGACGATGAACTGCGGTTCTACGGCATCGTTCGGGACATGACGGAATCCCACGTAAAGATCGACGTCCTTTCCGACGACGGTGAACCGGACGGAACCTCGGTGGTGCGTCTTGACGATATCGCCGGGCTGCAGGTCGGTACCAGGGAAGAGCGCAAGGTGACCCTGTTCCACCGTCACCGCATGCACCTCTACCTATGACTATGGGATCGCCATGAAGCCGGACCCCGTTCCCGCGCGGTATTACGAACGCTTTCCCGACGGCAATGTCAGCTGCCAGCTCTGTCCGCAGGAGTGCTTTCTGAAACCGGGCGCCACCGGCATCTGCGGCGTACGCCGGAACCGCGACGGCCGGCTCATGGCCCGCAGTTACGGGGCGGTGACCGCCTCCGCCCTGGATCCGGTGGAAAAAAAGCCGCTGTACCATTTTTTCCCCGGCCGGGAGATATTTTCCATCGGCGGATGGGGCTGCAACCTGCATTGCGTCTTTTGCCAGAACAGCCCGATCTCCCAGTTCGAGTCGCCCACCGTGCCCATGTCTCCGGTGGAAGTCGCCGCCGCGGCCGTGGCTGATGGCTCCATCGGCGCCGCCTATACCTATAACGAACCGGTGATCGCCATCGAGTATGTCATGGACTGTGCCCGGGAGGTTCGGCGGCGGGGCGGTAAAAACGTCCTGGTCACCAACGGCTTTATCCTGCCGGGACCGCTGGCGGATCTTCTGCCCGTGGTGGACGCCATGAATATCGATCTCAAAGGGTTCAACAATGATTTTTACCGGCGCCTCTGCGGCGGCCGGCTGGAGCCGGTGTTGGACACCATCGCCGCCGCCTGCCGGGCGGTGCACGTGGAGTTGACGACATTGTTGATTCCCGACGCCAACGATGCGGTGCCGGAGCTGGAGGATCAGGCGGAATGGATCGCCGCCACCTGCGGCCGTGCCGTGCCTGTCCATCTCACGGCCTATCACCCGAGTTACAATTATACCCGGGCGGCCACCACCGCCGCCCATCTGCGGCATGCGTGGGGGATTTTCCGAGAAAAGCTCGACTATGTCTATCTCGGGAACATCGTGGCGCCGGGCGCAGGGGATACCCTCTGCGTCCACTGCGGCAACGTCGTGATCCGGCGCCAGGTGTTCGATGTCGACACCGGCGGCATGCGGCTGGACGGCGCTTGCGCCCGCTGCGGCGGCGCCAACAATATCGTTACCTCGTGAAATCGTCCCGATACCCTGGAGTTCTGACACTATGCGCCTGAAATCGGTAGAACTGTTCGGCTTCAAATCATTCCCCGATCGTACGGTGATCGAGTTCGGCCAGGGGATCACCGCCATCCTCGGCCCCAACGGCTGCGGCAAGTCCAACGTTGTCGATGCCATCAAGTGGGTTTTAGGCGAGAAATCGGCGAAAAACCTGCGGGGCGAAGAAATGCTGGACGTGATCTTCTCCGGCTGCGAGACCCGTTCGCCCAGCGGCATGGCCGAGGTCAAATTGCACTTTGACAATTCGGATCAACGCCTGGCCCTGCCCTACACGGAAATCTGTGTCGGCCGCCGGCTCTACCGGTCGCGGGAAAGTGAGTATTTCATCAACAACAACCGCTGCCGTCTCCGCGATATCCGCGACCTTTTCCTCGATACCGGCATCGGCAGTTCCGCCTATTCGGTGATCGAACAGGGACGGGTGGAGGCCCTGTTGCACGCCAAGCCTGCCGATCGCCGGGCGGTATTCGAAGAGGCGGCGGGTATCGCCAAGTTCAAGGTCAAGCGCAAGGAGATCCTCTCCCGCCTCGAGCGCACGTCCCAGATCCTCCTCCGGGTCAGCGACCGAGTCGAGGAGAAGGAACGCCAGATCCGAAAGGTCGCAACCCAGGCCGCCAATGCCCGCCGCCACCGCCGCCTCACGGCCCAGCGCGACGGCGCGAGAAAACATCTGTACCAGCGTCAGTTCGCCGAACACTGTTCGCTCCTTCGGGACTTGGCACGCCAGCGGGAAGCGCTGGACGCGGATCTGGACGGCGAAGAACGCTCCCTCGCCGCCCTCACCGCCGAGTTTACGGCGGTGGCGGCCCAGGAGGCCGAAATCACCGCCAACCGTGACGCCGTAATCGAAGCCGCCGCCAGCACTCAGGAGGACCTGTCGGCCATCCAGTTGGAACAGGCCCATGCCCGCAGCCGCATCGAAGCCCTCACCGGCGATATCACCCGCGGCAACGAGCGCCGGGCGGAACTCACGGCACGCCGGAACCGGCTGACCGCCCTGGAGGCGGAAACCCGAGGCTTGCTCGAGGAAGCCGGCGCCCTGGCCCGCCGCCTCGACGAGCGTTTTGGCCAGCAGGATGCGGAACGGCAAGCCCTGCTCCAAGCCGCCGCCGCCGCGGAAGAGGCCACCACCCTCCTCCGTACCCAAACCATCGACGTCAATGCCCGGCGGCAGCAGTGGTCGGCGGAAGCGGCCCGCCTGGAGGCGTCGGAACAGTCGGCCGCCGCCCGTATGGCCGCCATCGACGCCCGACTGGCCGCCATCCGGGAGGAGGAGATGGCTGTGGGTCAGGCGGTGGCGGATCTCGAAACCCGCTACGGGGAGGCCGCCGCCGCCGCCGGTGCAGCGGTGGATCGCCTGGAGGCGATCCGCCACCGTCTGACCGAGGGCGGCGAACGGCTGCGGCGGCTCCAGGCCGAGGAACAGTCGGGTGCGTCCGAACGGGCGGCCAAGGCTTCCCGCAAGGCGACCCTCGAAGATCTGGAAAACAGTTTTGACGGCGCCTACGAGGGGGTCAAAAACATTCTCACCGCCGCCCGCGACCGGCAGGAATTCCGCGGCATCGTCGGCATGGCCCTGGACCTGATGACCGTTCCCCAGGATTTGGCGCTGGCGGTGGAGACCATCCTCGGCGCTTCGGCCCAGGACGTGGTGGTAGAAACCGCCCGGGACGCCCAAGCCGCTATTGAATACTTGAAACGGCATCGCCTCGGCCGCGCCACCTTCCTGCCGCTGGACCGGATCCAGCCCCGGCGGCGTTTGACCACCAGCCTCCGGCATATTCCCGGAGTCATCGGCGAAGCGGTGGATCTGGTGTCTTTCGACGCCCGGCACCGCACGGTGATGGAATACCTCCTGGCGGGGATCCTGGTGGTGGACAACCTCGGGTTGGCGCGGGAACTGGCTGGCCGGGAGGCGCGGGGAGTCAAGATCGTCACCCTGGAAGGCGATATCGTCAGTCCCTCCGGCGCCATGACCGGCGGCCACGGCCGGCAGCGCCGGGCCGGTCTGGTGCAGCGCAAGGCGGAACTGGACGCGCTGATCCAGGACCTTGCCGCCTGCGAGGCCCGGCTGGCGGAAACCGCCCGTCTCCGCGGCCAGGCCGCCGAAGCGGTAACGGTGCTGGAACGGGAAAAAACCGAAGTGGAATCGGCCCTGGCCGAAGCCGGCCGCTCCGAGGCCGGGCTGGCCCAAAGTTTGGCGGTACGGAAAAGCGAACTGGATCGCCTGACCCGGGACCGCGCCGAAGGCGAACGGGAGCGGGAAAGTCTTTCCGCGGGCGACGGCGGCCGGCGTGAGGAACTGGCCGATCTGCGCCACCGGCTGGCCGAAGCCGAAGCCGAACTGACCCGGCTGGAAGGTGAACTCGCGGCGAAGACGGCGGAACAGATCCGGACCCGCCAGACCATTGACGCCCTGGGGCAGGAGTTCGCCACCCTTTCGGGCGAACGCTCAGCCGCCCTGTCCCGGGTGCGTGAACTGGAAACCCGACTGGCGGAGATTGGTCGAGACCTCGCCGCCTGCCAGGAGGAACTGGACCGGCCGGGGCTGTCCAACGCCGAGGCCGAAAACGCTATCGCCGCCTTTCGCCGGCAGGTGGAAGAACTGGACCGGCGCGAGGTGGAACTTCTCCGCCTGCGGGACGAGCGGAAAGCCACCGGCACCGAGTTGTCGGAACGGTTGGTGGCGTGTCGTGAACGGGGCGAGGCGCTGCGCCAACGGGAGCGGGAGATCCAGGCCCAGACCGCCCGACTCCGGGAAGGCCTCGCCGTGATCGATCGGCATACGGCAGAATCCACCTTGCGGTTGGAGAACATCCAGCAAAAGGCGGCCGAGGAACTCCAGCTCACCCTGACTATTCCCGAACCCCACGGCCACCAGGCAGAGGCGGTTGACGGCGGCCTGCCGGCGCCCACCCCCGCGGCGGAGGAACCGGAGGCACCGCCGGAGATGACGGCGGAATGGGCGGCGCTGGACGATGCCCACCTGCAGGCGCTGGTGGAGGAATTCTCCCAGAAGATCCGCAATATCGTCAGCGTCACCCTGGAGGCCATCGACGAACTGGCCGAGCTGGAGGCGGGGGCGGAATTCCTCCGCAGCCACAAGGAGGAGCAGGAGGAAGCGGTGGCCACCATGCGCCAGGCCATCGAGCGGCTGAATCAGGAATCTTCCACCCGCTTCCAGGAAACCTTCGTGGCGGTGCGGGAAAACTTCCAGCAGATGTTCACCCGACTCTTCGGCGGCGGCAAGGCGGACCTGGTGCTGGAGGAGGTGACGGACCCGGAGGCGGATCCGCTGGATGCCGGCATCGACATCAGCGCCCAGCCACCCGGCAAGGAACCCAAGAGCATTTCCCTCCTCTCCGGCGGGGAAAAGGCCCTCTGTGCGGTGGCACTCCTCTTCGCCCTGTTCCGGACCAAACCCAGTCCCTTCTGCATCCTCGACGAGGTGGACGGCCCGCTGGACGAATCCAATATCGACCGCTTCATGCAGCAGGTGAAGGATTTCACCGGCGACACCCAGTTCATCATCATCACCCACTCCCAGCGGACCATGGGCATGACAGACGAGATCTGGGGCGTCACCCAGAAGGTCCCGGGGATCAGCACCCTGGCCAGTTTGAAATTCGACGCCATGGAGGACATGAGCCGCGAGAAGGCCGCCGACCGAGGCATGACGGAAGATCGGCAGGAGGCACGGAGCGCCTAGTACCCGAAATTTTTGGCCGGGGCCGAAGACCCCGCCGTCTCTTTTTAAGGAGTATACGATGACGCATACGGTACGAGCAGTTATAGGCTGCCTGGTGCTCTCCGGCGTGCTCGGTTTGTCCTGGCCCGCGCCGGCCGGTGAGCCGTCAC
>JAJBSZ010000076.1 GCA_020861125.1 Planctomycetota bacterium
TGTCGGTGGAGGTGGTGTCGACGTCGTAGAAGATGGCGTCCGCGCCCTGAAGATGAATGGCATTCTTCATGGCGGTGCCGGAAGCCACCACCTGGTTACCGGTGAACACGATATCGGAGAGGAGGATCGTCTTGTCGGTGTAAATGGCTCCGCCGGAAGCGGTGGCTCCCTCTGCCGTGTTATTGGTGAATTCCACCCCGTTGAAATCGGCGTAGTAGGTAATGCCGGTACCGGTGCGGTCGTTCAGAGCTGTCAGGGTGCCGCTGCCGCCGCTGTAATTATCCCACAGCACCAGCGCCACGGCCCCGCCGATGGCGTTGCCATTGCTGGAGGTCGCCGAATTTCCGGTGAAGGTGACGTCGGAAAAGACGCTCTTGACCGCGATATTGGCAAACACCGCGCCCCCGGCGGCGGCCCCGGTGCCGGTGCCGGAATTGATAGCCGCGTTGCCGGTGAAATCAGTGTGGGAAATGGTCACCGTGGTACCGGTATTGTCGCCGGCCACGGAGCCGTCGGTCATGAGTTCGTCATTATAGCCGGCGATATAGATAGCACCACCACGGGCATTGGAACTGTTGCCGGCCGCTCCGCTGACCTCGGCCTTGTTGTCGCTGAATTGGAGGCTGGACAGCGTGACCGTATTGCCGCCGAAGTCGCTTTCGATGACGAAACCGCCACCGTTGGCGTGGACCATATCCATATTCCCGGTACCGGTAACGGTAACGGTGTTATCGCTGATGACACCGCCTGTGTAGGAAAAGTTCGGCAGGTTGGCGAAGCGGGCGCCGCCGCCGAAAGCGCTCGAAGAACCCAAAGTATCGCCCTGGGTGACGTTCAGGGTTGTCTCGTTGTTGGTCAGGGAGACGTTTTCGAATGTGACGGCGGTAAGGTCGGTGACATACAAATTCCCGAATGTGCCCGAAGCCGTCGCCGCATACTGGGACCCAAAAACGACCAGAGGGCCAAAGGCATTGGTGTCATAACTACCATCGACCGTGATGGTGGTGCTGTAGTTGCTCACCGTCAGGCCGGAGGCGGTGATGGTCTTCACAGTGTCGTCCGCCGGCAAAACAACCACCCCCGCGCCGCCACGGGGCAACTCGCTCGTCAGATAGGAACTCGAACTGAAGATAAACGGCGAAGAATTATCCTTTAGATCGCTGTTGGTGATGACAATGGTTCCATTAGTGCCGGTCAGGACATTGACATCGGTACCATCCGGCCAATCCCCCGCCAGCGCCGAACCGGTAGCCAGCGATACCGCCGCCAGCGCTGCCATCAGTGTCCGCATTCCCCTCATGCTACGCATACGCTCCTCCTCGTGTGAACTGGATTGGTTCCCAACAGGCTATCCCCGGAGCGGGCGACGTATCGTTCGAGCAACCTGCCCGATACCGTCGCCTCCGGAAACAAAAACCGCTCTCCATTCTATCGGCCGACCCTACGGAAGGGATTGACCGATTTTTCGCCGCGGCGACCGATTAGCCGATTTTTTTGTCCGATAACCCGCCGGAATGGCGCGCCTTTCCCGCCGGACGGACCCCGGAGCAGGTATAAAAAACGGCCCGTTCGCGCCTGAGGCACGAACGGGCCGTCTACCACGATGCCACATGTCTGCGAAATCCGGGCGGTGGGAAAGCGGCGTTCCCGGGAGGAGAGAACATCCGCTTTCCGTCGACTACACGTCCTGCCGCCACCCGGCGCCTATTCCGGCTCGGACGTTTGGGGGGAGAACCTCCCGCCGTCCCGGCCGCACGGAGGCGGCCGGTGGGGCGGATGTTTACAGGGTGTCTAGCGGGTCTTGACCGGGACGGTCACCATCTTGACCTCTTCCACGTTGCGGGTGACCTTCCTGGTCTTGGTTACCGGCACTTCCACGGTGTGCCGCACCTTGGCGGTATAGGTCTCTTCGTAGGGCTGCTTGACGTACGTGGTGACCGGCACGATCTTCTGGGTCACCGGGCGGACATAGCGCGGGGCGCGGCCCGACCGGGGCTGGATGAGGGTGAGTTCCACCTCGTGCTTGGTGGCGGGGACCATCACCGGCACCTTGCGGTAGGCGGTGCGGGTGCGTTCCTCGTCCACCCATTCCGTCCGCTTTTCGTTGACGACGTAGAACTCCTCCACCTGCACCTTTCTGGTGACCGGCACCGCCCGCACCTCGTGGGAGATGACGGCGGCGGACCGTCCGGCGCCGGACGCGACGCGGACGGGGGTGGCGGCCGGAGCGGCGCAAACCGGCTGCGGCGGGCAGACCGGCTCCGGCGCCGGGCACGGCGCGGCGATCACCACCGGCGGGCAGTCGGACGGCACCGGCTGGCAGGCGGCCACGGCCGCGGGCTGTTCGATGAGGAGCGGCGGGTTGGCGCTGGCGGCGTGGGCCAGACCGCCAATGAGAAGCGTCAGTGCGGCGGCGCAAAAGAATCTGGTCATGTTGATATCCTTTTCAGAGTGGTAGCGAAAAACAAAGCACGCTGGTCACCGGCCCTCGCGCGCGTCAGACGGCGGCGCGAGGGTTTGCCCTGCCGCGTCAGAAGTTCATGCCGGCCATGAGCGAGTAGTTGTGCTCGTGGCTCTTCTTGGCGAAGGTGTAGTCGTAGTTGCCGGTGAGGTTGAAGCGACCCCGCCGGGAGATTTCCAACGACGTGCCCAGTTGCGCGGCCCAGCGGCCGGTCTTGATGCCGTTGGCGTAGAAAATGCCTTCCGAGTTCGCACCCGGGTCACCCACGAAGCGGGTATAGGCCTTGGCCGATTTGTTGCCGAAGATTGCGGAGACGGAACCCCGGAATTCCGGCGTCACCACAAAGCCGCAGGCGGCGAAGGAACGGTTGACCCGGACGGTGAGGGGAGCGCGCACGTTGCGGCGCTTAATGCCGCCCTTGGCGAAGTCCAGAAGCACGGCCATGTCGTGGCGGCCGGATTCGGTAAAGCTGCCGGACTTGGTCTGGATGTAGTTGACACCAATGGTCGGGATCATCAGCCAGTTCTTGCCCAGGCGGGCCTGATAGCCGAAGCGGATGCCGCCGCCCCAGACGTCGTCGTGGTAATCGCCACGGGCGACGCCGTTGTTATACCCGGGGATGGCGATGACGCGGGTGACGTCGTGTTCGCTGTAGGCATAGTTGCCGAAGGCTTCGACAAAGCCGAGACCGCGGCGATATCCCACCAGGAAGTCGGCCATGTAGGCATCCGTCTTGGCGCCGGCAGAGAGTTCGTTCCAGCTCACGTCGCTCCGGGCATAGCCGCCGGTGAGTCCGAAGTAGAGGTCGCCGAACTCCTTGACCACGCCGACGGCCGCGCCCCAGACCTCGGTGTCGTAGCCGTATTCGGTGCCGACATTCTTCTGATCCGCCTTGGCGCCAAAGCCCGCGGTCCAGAAGCGGACGGGATTGCAGACGAACTGGTCGACAGTGCAGTAGAGGTCGTCGTCATAGATACTCGCGTAGGCACTGCCGTTTCGCCGCTCCGACCAGGCCTCGGCCTCGGCCACCGCCGTGGCGTAGTCGTCCACCTCCACCGCGAAGAGGGAGGAGACGCCATGCTGTTCACGGACCTTGATGAACTGGTCCATCAGGTTCAGGTTGAGGTTGGCCAGATCCGCATAGGGTTCGGGATGGAGCATGCGGATATCCTTGTACAGGTCCGACCCGGAGGCGATGTTGTTCTGGATGGCGAGGAGCAGGTCCTCGAAATCCTTGATGTACTTGTACTGGTAGTTGGGGAAGAGATCCGGGTTGGAGCTGTAGTAGGCCACCATGTCGCCGTCGTAGCGGACGTGGATGTCGTCGTGATCGAACGGGTAGCGGATGCGGTCGATCTGGGCGGCGGCGTTGACGGCGTTGGGCTCGTGCATGTCGGACGCGATACCGCCGTCTACCGGGTGCTTGGCCAGCAGCCGGAAGCGGAGGAGGATCTCGTCGCCGGTGCTGCCGACCATGGTGTCCCAACTGCCCAGCATGTCGGACTTGAAGATGGTGGTGCCGTCAAAGGTGGCGTTTTCGTCGATATTGACGCCGGTGAGGCCGTTCATGGTGATATCACCGCTCTCCGAGCGGACGATGCTGTAGTAGTAGGTGTCCTCGTTGCCGTTGCCGGAATAGACATTGAAGCCTTCGTAATTGACGCCGCTGCCGTAGCGGTCACCGATCTTGGCGGTCAGCTCGTTGTCGTTGCCGAAGGTGACGTTCAGGCGGGCGGTACCCGTGAAGTTGGCGTCGCCGCTGACCTGGACAAAGTCGCTGGAACTGGCGTTGACGACCTCACTGCCGATGACGTTGCCGTATTCGTCGTACTCATTGATGGTGGTGGTGTGGTTATCGTCGTCGGTGGTAAAGATGCGGATGTCAAGGACGGCGCCGCCGGCCATTTCCAATTCACCGTCAATAGCCAGACCGACGCCAGATTGGCTCAGGGCTTCGTTGAACAGCGGGAGTTTCATGTCGCCGTCCATGGTGCATTCGCGCTCGATATAGAACAGCGGATCGTAGAATTCGCCGTGGTAGGGCTTGATGATGGTGCCATTACCCATGGCCAGGTTGCCGATTATGTTGTAATCGGTAAAGCCGGCTGCGGTTCGGGTCATATAGCCGGTGATCATGGAATTGGTGCCGGAGATTGTGATCTGCAGCTCCTTTCCGGCGGTGTAGTTGGTGATGGTGGAGCGGTCCAGCCAGAGGATGCTGTTGCTGCCGACGATGTTGATTTCATCGGCCTTGTGGTATTCACCCGCCAGTGGGTCCGCTTGGTGGAGGAAAAGATCGGTGAACGATTCCATGTACACCGATTCCGACTCGAACAGGACGCCGTTGCTGTTGCCGTCGCGGGTGCCGATTTCCAGGCCAGTGCGGCTGTCGGCGGTACCGGCCGCCAGGTGGACGAGGGTAAAGTCGGTGATGGAGGTGATCTGGTTGTTCTGGGGATAGCGATCCGGATCCACCGCCCCGCCTCGGGCCGGGTTGTCGTAGTTGTCGGCCGGATCCACGTATTCGGTGAAGCGGACACCGCTCAAAATATAGAGTTCGTCGGTACCGTCGGCATTGCCCTTTATATGTTCGATGGACTGGGTTTCGCTCGGGTCCTGGGTGTTGGTATGGCCGGCGAGGGTGATGGTGGAATTACCGGCGTCAGTACTTCCCCGTTGCGTGGACGAGGAATTATCAATGGTGCCGATCTTCCCGCCAAAAAAGGTCAGCTCCATGTCGCCGGTCTGGTTACGGATAGTATCGTAGTAGCCTTCCCTGACATAGACGATGTCGAGATCGTCGTTCATCTCAAGGGCACCGCGAATGTTGGTATCCGCCCCTTCGAGATGCCAGTCGGTTTCACCGCCGGCGACGCCTACGGAACTGATGACCGTTCCTATTCCCGACTGGACGTTGGAAATGACGACGGTACCGCTGTTGACGCGGAGGCTGGAATCGTTATCGATCCTGATGTCTTTTAAATAGAGCATATTTTCCGCTTCGGCGTCGACGTTGTTTCCGACGCTCGTTTCCGGACCGTAAATGTACAGGCCGTCGCCGGCGCGGATCTCGGTGTAGTCGCCTATCCGGGAGCCGACACTGGGGTCGTCCAGCGAATCGGTGATGAAAATATCGCGCCCGGCGGTGAGGATTGAATGGTCGCTCTGACCAACCGAATCCACGGGGCCATCGAATACGGTGCCGGAGATAACGAGATCGTTATCCGCTGTCATCTGGGTGTCGTTGCCGTAGCGCGAGAGGCCGTTGCCTGAACCCTGGACATAAATATCGGTGCCAGTTACTTGCAGACCCTGGTTCGTCGTATAATCCACGTTTTGAGAGATAACGTCCGACAGCAGGACCGTACCACCGGCGGTGAGAGTGGCATCTTCTACGAAGCGGCTTCCTTGTACGTACAGGTCGGTCACTGCCGTAAGTTCGGTCTGACTATTAAAGGTGGCGCCGTCGCCGATGTAAATGTTTCTGCCTTTGATGGTGGCGGTGTCGGTGAAGTTGGCCGAATCGTTGCCACCCCACTTGTTGATCCAGATGTCCAGGTCGGCGGACATGGTGGTGTCGCCGCTGACCTGCAGCGAGTGTTCAGCGGTATCGTCGCCGGCATTTATCACTACATTCGAGTTGGACGTAATGGACAAATCGCCGCCAAGGGTGACGGAACTGTCCTCATCGCTGGTGTTAATGGCGATGTCGCCCAGCGCGTTCAATTCGGTATTGCCGTTGGAGACATTGAGGGTGCTCTCGCCGTTGGCGTTGATGCTGATGCCGCCGTCCGTGGAGGTGGCGGTAAAATTGCCGCCAATTCGCAAGTCATTTTCGTCAGTACCGTAGTTGAGGGCTATGTCTCCTCCGGCATCAATGTTAACGTCACCGGTGATTAGCGCGTTATTTGTGCCATTTCCGAAATTGATTGCGGCATTTCCGGTGGCATCCATGAGCAGATTGCCATCAAGGGTGATGGTATTGCTGCCTGTGCCGGCATTGAGGATAATATCCTGGTTTGAAAAAATGGAAACATCGTCTTTGAAGCTCAGCTCATCATTGCCAGCTCCATAATTGAAGTACACCGACCCGCCAATTCTGTCGGTGGCAAGGCCCATGGCAACCGTGCCGTCCAAACTTGCGTAATTATTTCCATCCCCATAGTTG
>JAJBSZ010000343.1 GCA_020861125.1 Planctomycetota bacterium
GTTTCGGCCGGCGGACCACATCGACGCAGTGTGGGGCCGCCGGCTCCGCCAGGCCGTGGCCGCCGGTGTTGAATGCCTGGCGTACCGGGCTGCCATCGACCTCTCCGCGATTCGTATCGAGAAGAGGCTGCCGGTGCAGCTGGCCGCGGAATTGGTTGACGGGTAGACCTTGCCTCGAATTTTTGTAGCTCGTCGCAGGCGAGGAAGCCTGAGGGCGCGGTTTTCAAAAAAGCGCGGTTGGATCCAAACGATCCCGGGGCCATCTACAACGTATTCGCACGAGAGAAATAGACCGTTACGAATCCAGGGCAGCGGCAAGCCGTTCGGCAAAGGCTTCGGCGCGGACGAACATGGCGTCGACCGCTGGTTGATCCAGGCCGGCGGCGCGGCATATGCGCTCGGCGAAATCACGTGTCGGCATGTCTCCCACGGTATGGGCGTCGGATCCGAACAGCAGCGGCGCGTCATACTTTTGTGCCAATCGGGCGACGTGACCGTTGGCGAGGGAGTGGCCACGCCGGCCGGAAATCTCCAGCATTACCCCCCGCTCGGCCGCCAGTTTGACCTCCTCCGGCGTGATCAGGCCGGGGTGGGCGAGGATGTCGGCCCCGGCCTCGATGGCGGCGAGGTTGGTGCCGGGCGCCACCGGTTCGGCCAGGGTTTCCCCGTGGACCACGACGTATACCGCTCCCAATTGCCGGGCCATCTGCACGGCTTCCCCAATTTGGGTCGGACGGACATGGGTTATTTCCGTTCCCGGCAGAACCGTCAGGCCGGTCCGGGTGCGTCGCTCCGTTTGGGCGACGGCGGTGATGGTGGCCATTTGGGCCGGCAGGGTGGCGCAATCGGAGTGATCCGACATGCCGAGAAACCGGTAGCCGCACATTTCGGCCCGGCGGATGCTTTCGGCCGGGATGAGATCACCGTCGGAGATAAGGGAATGGGTATGGAAATCGAACATTGGTCGCATGGAATTCCTTTTCTGAAAAACCGGGCCGCCCGTGGCGGCACTATCAGTATACCCAAGAGGAGACCGCCATGGGAATAACCGTGTGCAATTATAGCCAAGATGTACGCGTCGGCGGCAAATTCGTGGTGATCCAACCGCTCGTGGGTGATGACGGCGTGGTGGCATTTTCCGATATACTTCGGGACGACCAGCACCGTGATATCGTCGCCCGCTGGCGGCAGTCCGGCCGGCCGGGATGTCCCGAAGGCCGCATCCAGGTTGCGGGCGGCGGCTGGTGGCGGCTGACGGACGAGGTTCTGGTGTTGTATGGCCAATCGATGGCCTATGGCCGGTACGACCGTGCCTGGCTGCAAAACCGCCTCAGCCCCGGGCAGGTGTTCCACGAGCGTGCCATCGTCTGCCAGTAGTGCCTTCCCCTCAAGTTGGTGTTTCCTGCCCCCGTGACCGACCTCTGCCAACCATGACCCGCCCCGCATTCGCGCAACCGACCGATCCCGTGACAAGCGGTTATCGGAAGTTAAGCAAAAAACAATCCCGCCAGTGAAATATCGCCGAAAGAAACCCGACCCAGCCGGAAAATGTGGGGTGAACTTGTCTTAGCGAACGCGGTTCCGGCCGGGAGAGATGGAAGCCGGGAGACTGCCTGGAGGGTTGACCATGCGGGGAAACATTGTGAAGCTTCTGGCCTGCCTGCTGGCGGTTTGCGTGGCGGCGACGCCCGACGCCTGGGCGGCGCAGCGGACCGGCACCAAAAAGAATCGCAAGTCGCGGCCGGATGCGGACAAGGCCTATGACCTGAACGACATCATGAAGGAACCGAAAACGTTCCTGGAACGGGAGGTGTTTTTCTACTGCCGTTTCGCCACCACGGCCAACCTGTTCAAAAATGTCAATACCCGGTTCAACGTCAATGAGCACGTGAATTTCGCCGTGTGGCCGGATGGAACCATCCTTTGGGACAGCAAGGAGCGCAAGGACATTTTGCCCACCCTGTACGTGGCCAAAAATGATCCGGCAAATCTCGAAAAGATCCGGGAGATTTCCAAATACGAGCTGATCGCCGTCACCGGCCGGGTGCTCAATGTGTATGCCGGGTATCCCTGGATTCAGGTCACCAAACTGGAACTGGTGGAAACACCGGCCGATTGCATCAGTGAAATTACCATCCAGCACATGCAGAGCGGCAGCGACGCTCTCAAAGCGGATGCCGGCGGGGCCGCCGTGCGCCACTTCGAGCAGGGGATGCAGTACGGTCTGCCGGCCGAGTTCCATGCCAAGGCCTATGAACAGATCGCCCAGGCCTATCTTCTGGACGACCGTCTCGACAAGGCCCGTGAGTATCTGCGGCAGGCGGTGGAGGCCAACAACTGCGACTCCATCCTCCATCTGGCGCTGGCGGACACCGCCTTGAAGATGGACGATCCGGGCGAGGCGCTGGCCCACTGCGAATTCGCCATGGAAAACTCCGGCCGTCTGCCGCAGGTCTACGGCATCATGGGTGAGGCCCGGGCCCAGATGGGGGATTTCGTCCAGGCCTTCAAGGACCTCAATACCGCCGCCGGCTCGCCGGGAATCACGCCGCGGGAAAAGTCCATGGTCAGCGTCCGCCGCGCCCGAATTTACATCCTGTCGGGTCGGTTCCCGGAAGCGGCGAGACTCTATGCCGCCGCCTCCGAGCCCGGCGAACCGCTGGCGTCGGAAGCCTGGCTCCACAATGAAATCGGCCTGTTTTACGAGCGTCTCTACCTGGAATCCGCCGACGAGCGGTATCTGGACAGCGCCTATTCCGCCTACGAAGAGGCCTCGCGGCTCAACCGTCTGGATCCGGTGCTCATCTACAATATGGCCGAAATAGAATTCCGCCGCCAAAGCCTGAACGATATTCCCGACTACACCCTGATCCGGGAGCTTCTGGAACGGATTAACCAGGTGGAACCTGATTTCGCTCCGGCCCGCATCATGGAAGGCCGCATCTTCTTCGCCGAGGAAAAACTGGAGGAAGCCGAACACCGGTACCAGGCAGTGGTGAACCAGATCGGCGACGACCCGATGGCTCTCATGGCCCTGGCCGAAGCCTATATTGATCTGGGCCGGTATATGGACGCGGCCGATACCGTGCGCCGCGCCAGGCGTCTCCAGCCCTGGCACACCCGCATCCGGACGTTGGGGAAATTCCTGGAGGAAACCGCGACGGCCATCGCCCAGGCCGAGGCGGAACGCGGGTTCAGTGACTGGCTGACGCCGCCGGCGCCGGTCCAGCCCCAGCCCTACGAATCGTCGCGGCCGAGCTACGAGTCCTTTGGTCCCATGGACACCCGGGCCCGCCCCCGCCAAAACCCGATCGTGCCGCGCTATACCGCTGCGCGCCGGGAACAGCGGCCGCATCCGGCCACCGACCCGTCGGTCGCCAGAGGCCTTGCCCGCCGTCCGGTCCATGACGAACCAACCGGCTACCAGCGCCACCTGGAGACTCCGCGGATGGCACAGGGCTACGACCACGGCTTCGAGGATGTGTACACCGCTCCGAGCCGCACCATGCGGGTTCGGCCGGGCGAAGGGATTCGTGTGAGCGCGGATGGTATGGCCCGGGCCGAGGCCTTCGACGGCTATCCGCAGGACATTCAGGCCAGCGTGCGTCCGGCCCCCGTTCCCGGCCAGCGCGAGTCGGCCTACCCGGTCACGGAGGTTCGTCTCCATGGTGCGGCCGCCCGCCGGATCGAGGAGCCCGCGCCGCTGAACCTCGGGTACCAGCCCGCCCGCCGGGAAGAAGACCCAGGCCTGAACTACCGGGATGGCCACGCCGGTGACAGGGGGTTTGACGAATACGAATACCCAGACGCCCCTCTTGGACCCCGTGCCGACGCCGGATACGGCCCGCGCGGAGACCGCCAAACGGAATACCGCGCCGACCCGCCGCGCTACGATGATCGGGATTACGGCCACTCCGCCTACGACCGACCCGAAGCCCGCGAGCGTGAGGTCCGCAACAGCCGCTCGTCCTCGGGCTATTACGAAGACCATCCCGGCCGTGACGGGCGGGAAGAATATGGGCGGGACTACCGACGGGATGAGGACCGGGGCCAACCACAGTACGACGATCGTCGCCGCTGCGACGACGGTTCCGGGGAGCGCCGGTACGACAGCGACTATGAAGCCGAATACGATGCCGACGGATATTTACGCTTTGGCATGGTGACGGGATCCACCCAGGCCTACGCCTCACTGGCCGAGGTGGAGGAACCGTGCCAGCTGGATGAAGGCGCGCCGCGCATTCCCGATTTCAGCTTCGCCCCGGACCGGTCGCCGGTATTGATCGCCGAGGTTATCGCGCCGGGGGTAACCCGTCGGGAAATGCCTGTCCGGAACGCCAATGTCTACCGTCCGTTGGGGAGCGCCCGGCAACCGGCTGAGATTATCGAAAAAGAGGCGGTCGCCCCTCGGGCAGGCGACGACACGTCGGCCATGGTCCCGGGCCGGAGCGGCGTCAAGCGGGCGGATGTACGTTTGCCCAGCACGGCCAGAGGCGTGGGCATGACCAGCGATTACAATCCCGTCAAATAACGGCACAAATATTACCGATACTCGATCCGGTCCGTCTATCCCGCGGGCGTACCGGTTGTGGAGGGCCTTGGTGGCCCTCCTTTTTTAGGATCGAAACCTGCCAATCGGTTTCTTTACGCTACCAGTGTAATAGTAAAATTAATTTTCTCGTGAAACGCCCGACCTGCCCGCTGGCAAATAAAACCTGTTGCCTTTGGCGGCTCTGCCGTATGCAAATAGGGGAGGGTGCGAGAATGGTTGGCAAGGCGTTGGGGGTTGGAACGGTGGCGTCGTTGGTTTTGTCCCTGGCCATCGCGAAGGGCGGCGACATCGCTCTCCCCGGTGGCGGTGACGTCGTGACCGGCGGTTCTTCCGTGGATTTTTACAGTAGTGACGGTTCCGTCGAATCTTCCTGGCGGGGCATTGCCATCGACATCACCGCCGCCGACACCGTCACGGTCGGCCAAAGCGGTGGCGTGGGGATGGAATGGGAAGTCGATCGGATCGCCTTCCGGCACGACGGCGGTATCCTTCGGTTGGTGACCGCTGCCGACGGCGGGACAACCAGGCTGACCGTCGAAACGCTGACGATGGACTCCGGTGGCCGCATCGACATCTCCGACGGTGGCAACAGCTTGACGGTGCATTCCTTCACCACCGCCAACGCCGGCGACATCACCTTTTCCGTGGGCAATGGCTCATCGCTCATGGTTACTGACCAGGCCGATCTCACCCTTGGAAGTTCCTCCTCGTCGGTGGATTTCCTTCTCGACCACGGTACAAGCTCCTTCGCCGGCTCCGTGACCCTCGCCTCCGGCAGCCTCTCCGCTGCCGGAACCAGTTGTTTTCAGGTGGGAGGAACGGGCCTCGGCGTGGGCAGCACCGCCCGCATCAGCGTTGCCGACAATGGGCTACTTACCATTCGCGACAGTTCCGATGCCGCGCTCGGCCGGCTGGTGGTGGATGGCGGAGAATTGGAAATTGGCAATGACGCCACCCTGGCGGTTGGCGATCTGATACTGCGGGATGTCACCTTCTCCGCTGCCTCTGGTACCGGCACTCTCCGGTCGGAGTCATTGACCACCTCCGGCTTGGTCGTCGACTCCGATGCGGTGGCGACCGTGGTGAGCGGCGCTACCGTGGTGGAGTCCGGGAATTATTATGTTCGTGGCGACAGCAACCGGTACGCCGGCGGCATTATTGTCCAGAACAGCGCTCAGCTCTCCAGTTACATTGGCGGCGCCGTCATCTTCCTGGGAGATCAGGATGCCCGGCAGCGCCTGGTGATGGCTGAAGGAGCAACTCTCCGGGCCTGGATGGGCGACCTTGTCATCCACCACGCAGCGGTGGAGGTGGTCGGATTGGGGGTGACCGTGGCAGCCACCTCGGGTGGGAATCTGGATCTCTCCACCTCTTCCCTCGCCATTGCGCTGGCCGCGACCGACACCGTGTCCATCCAGCCCGAAGATACCATCACGGCCGGCTCGTACTACCAGTCGGGTGGCATTGCGACGGTCACTGCATCGGGGAGCGGGCATTTTACGGTCTTGGGAACGGCTACGATTACCGACGGCGCTACCTATCAGGTCGCCGACAGCGCCACCCAATTTGCTCACGGCGTGACCATTGCCGATGCCGTGGTGGCGGGGATAACCGCTGCCGGCAGTATCACGGTGGGTGACGGGGACCAGGCCGGTGACATTTTCCTGGCCGGCGGCGCGGTACTGCTGGCCGACACGCTGTCGGGCCATTCCCTTGCCGTGCATGAAAACGGATCCGGATCGACGCTGCGGGTTGGCGGCAGCAACAATGCCGTTTATGGAAAGGTGGATTGCGGCGACCTGGAGGTGATCGTCGCCGGTGACGCCGCCACCGACGGACCGGCCTTGTGGGTGGCCGGTTCCGGCGGCGATGGCTTTTTGGTCGGGTCTCTCCGGGTTGATTCCGGGGAAGTGATATTAGGAAGCGACGCGGTTCCGTTCGCGGCCGGGTCACAGGGAGGTCTGCTGCGGTCCTTCGGTAACGTCGTGGTTGCGTCCGGCGGTTCTCTCGCCAGCGATCATACCAGCAACTACATCTTAAGCGAGTGGAACAGCGGTACGT
>JAJBSZ010000467.1 GCA_020861125.1 Planctomycetota bacterium
CGGTGGCGCCATGCGGGTGCTGGAGCGTCTGCCCCTGGGACGACACTCCGTGCTGATCCTGGTGGAAATCGGCGGCCGACGGCTGGTTTTGGCAGAACACCCCCACGGCGTGACGCTGCTGGAGGGGTGCCTGCCGGCAACGGAGTCCCCGCCGCCACCACCGGATGCGCCGGCTTCCTAGGCTTGTAGTAACGAATTCTGTTCCGGCTCAAGTACCCGGGCGGCGGGCGGCGCGGTGCCCCTCCGGCTGATGCAACGATTGGAAGATTCCGATCCCGCGCGGCGGTTGGACCCCACGGTGGTTCCGGAGTGGTATCAGGTCCTGCCGGTGGTTTGCCCAGGGTCGTTTTTCTCCATATACACCACGATGATGGCGGGATCGCTGACCGCACCTTCACCGCTGGTGGTATCGAGGGTAAAGGCGAGATAATGGTGCAGCGCCACCGGCGCGCCGGTATCCAGCCGGTCGATGTCGCCGCTGGCGGTTCGGGTGGAATCCATGGCCACGCGGTAGTGCCCGTCACCCAGCGAGGTGATGGAGTACTCCGTACTGGGCGGCGCATAGCCGGAATTCATGATCCGGGTGGTGAGGATTCGGCCATACTCCTGCAAGGTGTCGCCCTTCAGGACGTCGAAGGTAACGGCTCCCAGGGCCTGATGCACCACGGCGGAAAGGAGCGTCGCCTCCCGACGGGTGGGAAAAGCCTCGGAGAACGCCGCCGGATCGACGAGATACTGCCCGTTCACCCACACGCCGCCGCGCCGGATATCCTGGACGAAGGTCTGTCCCAATTCCGGCACGTCATCGGAGGGGGTGGCCCGGCCTTTGGCCAGAATTTCCGTCAGGGAGGAGAGGACGGCGTCGCCGATACCGGCTTCGTCACCGTTCGCCAGAACCCGCGTCGCCACGTCGGGCCGGGAGGCAACGGCGGATTGGGCGTAGGGAAGAAGGGCCTCGGCGGTGGGATCCTCGAGACGCCTCCGTACCGCCCTGCCGCCGGCCGGATCGCGCACGGCTATAGTCTCCGCCAGCCCCGCCAGCAGGCGGGTGACGGTGGTGCGGGCGCCGTCGTCGCCAGCCGCCGCCGCGGCGTCTAGAAACACTTTCACCCCACCGAAAAAGGGGGAGCGCGGTTCCACCAGCGGGGTGAGATCCGAGGGTTCGGTTTCCAGGAGCAGGCTGTCCAGCGCCAATCCCGTCACGGTTTCGGTCGCCGCCCCGCTGCTCTCGGCGGTGTTTTCCGCCGCCGCCCTGACCACCGCGGCCAGGGCATCCAGCGCATGGGCGATGGCTTCCGGGCTGCGGGCGGCGATGAGGTCCTGCAATGCCGGCCGCAGCGCGGTGCGGCGGTGCAGGACGTCGGCGTTGACACCGGCGTCCACGGTGGTGGGGAAGGCGAGGGCCAGCGCCGTCCGGATCCCCTCGGCCTGGTGGCCGGGCAGGCGGGCCGTTTCCTGGTGGGTTTTCACCACCTGTTCCGCCGCGTCCTGGAGGGCGGTGCGCAGGGAATCGTCGGAGGGAAATGCGTCCCGTTCCCGGAAGTGGTGCAGCACTGCCCGCGTGGTGTGGAGAAGGACCGGCTGGGGGAGGGCGGTGACCGGCACCGTCTTTTTCGCCCTGAGGCTCGCCGCCGCCCAAAATGCCACGGCCGCATCCCGCAGTAGATCGGCGTCTTGGAGCAGGTGGTCGATTTTGGCTTCCAGCGCCGCCTGGTAGCGCCGAGCGAACGCGGCCGCGTACGCCTCCGCCAAGGCCTGGTCCTGATCCACTGGGGACCCCGTGGCGTCCGCGGTTCGGCTGTGGAAGGCGAGGCGCTTCAGGCAGCCGCTCTCCACTTCCTGCCGTATCGTCGCCAGGGTGGCATCCCGGGTTGCCTCGTCCCAATCCGCCGGCAGCAGCGGCAGAAGCCGCGCCTGTATTGCCTCGCCCTGCCGCGCCAGAAAGGCTTCCTGAAACGAACGCACCAGCAACCGGGATAGGTCCGCCTTGCCCGGGGTTTTCTGGGCGGTTTCCTTGAACTGAGCCAGGTTTTCCCGGAAGCGCGCCGCCACCAGCTCCCGGTTGCGGGCGAGGAAGGACGGGTCGAAACCGTTGGGCTGGCAGTAGGCTTCGAGATCGGTGGCGACGGATTCCGGCGTGACCGTGGCGATGATACCGTCGAGATTGATGCCGATGTTGCGCTGCCGGGCTTCGATTTCCGCCGCGACCAGATTCCGGGCGCCGGCGATCACCTCGTCCAGAACCAGGGCTGCCCGTCGTCCCGACAGCGGTTTACCCGCGGCGAGGTGGTGGTGAAATTGGCCTTCCACCCGGTCGGCCAGGGTTTTGGAAACGCCCGCGGTGGCGCGGACAGTGGCCAGGAACGACCGCACCACCTCGCGGTTGGCGGCCTTCTTTTCTTCGCTGAGAAAATGGGACGCAAAAAACCGGCCGAAGACGCCGGAGGTGGCCCGGGCGAAATTCCCCGGCTGTCCGGAGCGGGCGAGATAGTCGTTGCCGACGGCGGCCAGGTTGTGCTGCAGGGTACGTAAACTGTTGATGCCGACAGCATTGTTCATATCCATGGGATTGCCTCCAGAAGAAACGCGGTACTGGACGGACGGAAAAACCGGCAATGTCTCCGTTCCCGCCCATCTACATTGTACCCTCTCAAGGGAGCGGAGTACACGGCGATGGCTCCGTGACAAACTTTTTTTCCGGCATCGGTATGCCTGATTGCCTCGACGTGCGGCGGGCTACCTGCCAGTACGGGTTTGCTTGTTGGGGGGCCGGGCGCCGTACGTCCGGTCCAGGTGGTGAAACCGAAAAGAAGGCGACCGCACGGCCGCCTTCTCGCTTCTCAGCGTATTGTCTTACCTCGATGATGTTCCGGCGCCGTAGGGTCGCCGGCGGCGGGTGTCAGCCGGGGTTCCCGAAAACCGACACCGGCGTCACCGTATCGATCAGCGGGTCCATCTCTTCTGGGTCGGGTCGGGCGATGGCGGCGGTGACGCTTTTGGCCATGCCTGCCGCCAGTTTGCGCACGGTTTTTTCCGCCTGGACCACGTATTTCTGCTGCGAACGGTCGCGGCGGGACATGACGCACCGACCGTCCGCCACCCGATACACTTCGGTGGCTACGTCCACCCCCGAGAATTCGGCGAAGAAGATCTGCGCCGCCAGCACCGCCGTGGAGATGACGGCCGAATACAGGCTGGGCACCGACTGGGCCCGGCGGAATTCCACCACCTGTCCCCGCACCACATAGTCCGCGCCCACCAGTTGTCCCAAAAGCACCGCCTCCTGCCGGTCCACCAGCCGGTCGTGGCTCACCTGGCCGCTGGCGTCCCACACCACCCGGACGCCCGGATCCTGGGCCAGTTGCGTTCCGTAGAGGGTGGTTACCACCTCGCCGCCGCCGGTGTTGGCGATAAGATTGTTCGGGTTCTCGCGGTCGTGGTAGGGAAGAACCAGGACCCGCACGGCGCCGTGATCCGCCGCCGCGTCGGGAACGGTCGGGCCGGACGTTACGACGGCCCGGGTCGGCGCCGCCCGGACCGGCCGCGGCTGTTCGCCCGCCAGGGGCACGCTGATGATGGGACCGTCCTCCACAAATGCCATCGGTTCCGACAGGATGTCCTCCGCCTCCGTCTCGGCCGTGACGGAACCGGCGGCCGCGGCAAATCCGTCCACCAGGGCTTCGGCGGTTTCGCCAAGCACGGTGGCGGCGGTGCGATCCATGGCGTCGGCCTCGACTTCGGCGGTGGGGTCGAGGACCTGGCCGTCGCCGGCGTCGTTCCTCTGGTTCGGATCCGCCGCCTCGGCTTCGTAGGTGGCGATATAGGCTTCCTGGGTCAAGATGTATTGCAGTCTGGCCGCGTCGTCCGCCGGATCGGCGGCGTCGGGTACCGGCGGCAGGGCGGCCGACGGAGCGGCAACGGGGGTGGCAGGGACCGTTGGCGCAGCGGGCCAGATCTCGCCGTCGCTGGCAAAGAGGTCCGCCGCCAGTTGATCCCCCGTCAGCCGCGCGGCATAGCTGGCGTCCAGGCCGTCAACGCTGTCCCAAGGCTCGTCCTCGTCCCGCCACGCCGTGTCGTCGTCCGTCATCTCTTCCGCCTGGCTATCGGCTACGGCAGCGGTGAACGCGTCGATGGAGCCGTCCGCGGAGTCATCCCAACCGTCGTCCGCCACCATGGCGCTTTCCCCGGCATCCACGGCAGGGGCTGCGCTGAAGGCCGCCGCCGCATCAGGCGATACCGGCACCGCCGCGTCGGCCACCGTCTCGCCGGATGCTCCGCCGGCCCCGGCCGACGCCGGGTGGAGGCTTTCTGACCCGTCCATCGCGTCCGTCGCGACTGCGAGGTCAGCTTCGTCATCGTCACCGCCGGCTGACCTTCGGTCCGGTTCGGCCGGTGCCACGGTTTCTCCTGCAGTCATAGCTGGGAGGTCCAGGTCTTCCGCCATCTGGGCAGTCGCATCGGGTGCCACCGGCGACCCCGCGGCCGTATCGTCCGCGATACCATCCAGCGCCTCCGGCGGCGGTGGCAGCGGTGCGGGGATCGGTTCCGCTTCGGCCGCGGCAAGCAGATACAGGTCGTCGTTGAAATCGATGATCGGCGGTACCTCCGGTGCGATCTGCTCGTCCCAGGCGCTGGGGTCAAGGCGGCTCAGGCCGATGCTGGCGAACAGGGGCGGCGGCTCCGGCTCCGGCGTTGGATCGATGACGGTGGTGTCGGCGCCGTTGCCCGCCGGCCGGGAGGATTCGGGCGCCAGCATGGCCAGGGCGGTGTGGGAGGCGATGGCGGCCGCGATTTGGGTGCCGCCGCCGGCCTGACGGATCAGACCCTCACTCAACCGGCCGGCCACCAGCCGGGCCTGCTGGTCCCGGCCGCCGGCGGCGCCCGGCAGGGCGGCGGCCTGGTAGTGGTCGCCCACGAACAGGAGGGCGCCGTCGTCGGCAGCCACCACCCGCACGAACATCCCCGCCCGGGGCGGAATGCTGGCGGCGCGGGTCTCGGTGAAGCTGAAGATCTGGCCGGCTACGACGAGGTCGGCGCCGTGCTGGCGGCCGAGATCGGCGATCTCGGCGTTGGTGAGGGACCGGTCGCGCCGGGGCAGGACCGGCGTCAGAACCTCCACCGCCTCGGTACCGGCGCCGGTGCGGAGGGCGTCGGCATAGATGTCCCGGGCGTATTCGCCCAGGTCGTCCCGGTGCGGATCGTTGTCGTCGACGAAGGTGCGGGTGTCCATGAAGGGCAGAACCAGGACCCTCTGTCCGGAAGCGACGCAGGCGCCCGGCACCTGGTAGATGGCGACGGGTTCCTGGCAGCCGGCGGCGAGGAGGGCCAGGGCCAGCAGGAGCAGCGCCGCCAGGGCGATGGCGAGGAGACGATCCAAGGGACGCAGTTCGCCCGGGGCGAGACGGCTGTCAGATTTGCCCATGGGATACCCTTTCCGGGGAAGAAGCTGACGTCGCCGCGGCCAGGACGCCGTTCTCGAGACGAAGAACACGGCCGGCGCGGCGGGCCAGGGCGGTTTCGTGGGTGACGATGACCAGGGCCATGCCGGCGTCGCCGGAGACCCGCCACAGCCAGCGGGCGACCTCCTCGCCGGTGGCGGCGTCGAGGTTGCCGGTGGGTTCGTCGCACAGGAGGAGCTGCGGCTCGGGCATCAGGGCCCGGGCGATGGCGGCTCGCTGCTGCTCGCCCCCCGACAACTGCCCCGGCCGGTGGCGGCGGCGTTCGGCCAGACCCACGCGGTCCAGCCATTCCTCCGCCCGAGCGCGGTTGGCCCGGCCAAAGCCGCCGCCACGGCCCACCGCCGCGCCCAGCATGACGTTTTCCAGGATGCTGAAGTCGGCCAGCATGTGGTAATTTTGGAACACAAAGCCGATGGCCCGGCCGCGCAGGGCGGTGCGTCGGCCCTCGCTCAGCCCGGAGGTGGCGACGCCACCGATGCGGATCTCTCCGGCGTCGGCCCGGTCCAGCAGGCCGGCCAGGTTGAGGATGGTGCTCTTGCCGGAACCGCTACGGCCGACGATAGCCACGCTCTCCCCGGCGGACACGGTGAAATGCACGCCGTTCAGCACCGACAGGCGGCCTTCGCCGTCATGATAGGTCTTTACCAGATTCTCGATGGCCAGGGCAGGGTGGTCCGGGGTCATTGCTATCCCTCCCTCAGGGCCGACATCGGCTCCCGGCAGGCCGCCCAGGCGGCGGGGTAGATGGCGGCCAGAACCGATACCAGGACGGCGGCGATGAAATACAGGGCCAACTTCCACGGGTACACCACCGTCGGCAGCCCGGCCTCGTCCGCCACCCCGAACATTCGCGGCGGGTAGAGGGGGTCGCCCGTCACCGCCTCGTACCAGCGGTCGATGCGGGGCCGGCGGTCGGCGGCGGTGCGGCCGGGCGGCACCGGCGCGTCCACGGCGCCGCCGGCGGCCAGTCGCCATTCGCCGTCCACCGTTTCACTCTGCATGGGACCCGCCAGATAGGTTCCCGCCGCCACGCCGAGGCGCCCGCCCACCACGCCGAGAAGCCATCCCCCCA
>JAJBSZ010000147.1 GCA_020861125.1 Planctomycetota bacterium
CGTTGAAGGACCCGGTCGGCGCATTGATCGCCGCCCGCTCCGACGCGTTGACGGTGAAGGTCTCGGCGTCGATGGAGCAGTGGGTCGTCTCCAGCGTGATGCTCTCCGGCGCCACGAGGCGGATGACGTTCTCTTGCGTCATCTCCAGGTACACCGTTGGCGCACGATTCAGAAAGCCGCCGATATAAAAACCGTCGGACTGGTCGAAGGTCCGGTAGGAGCCGGGCCGGACCGGTTCCTTCTGCTCCTGGGCGACCTGCGAGGAGTCCCGTTTCGTATAGATGGCGATGCCGATGTCGCCGGGGACGGGGTCAATGACGACGGCGGCCACACCGCCCTGTAGCCGTGAATACGGGAGCCGGAACATGTTCACCGGTTCGATGCGCTGGTTGAAGGAATCCACCTGGCAGACGAGTGGCTTCACCGTCACCCAGCCGGTCGCCGCGGCGCTGCCGCCGGCCTGGACGTCGGTGACCAGCACGACGTCGGCCGTGCAGACGTTGCGGAGCAGATGATTCTTGATCATCAGGGAGATCGCGTTGTACTCCGAGTTGCCAGAGAATTTCGTCCGGTTGTCTTTTACGCTCATGATAGCTTGGTCGCCTCCACTTCGGTAACCCACGTGCCAGCGGCGTTCGAACCACCCAGGCTTTGCGTGCTCAGGGTGTGTTTCATGCTGGTTACCTGCCATTCGCCAGACGCCTTGGGAACGATGCTCTCCACCTTCACCATGCCACAGAGAAGGATGTCCGGGCGGTAGAGGGTCGTGAATTTGATGCCCTTGCTGGTGAAATCCGGATAGTTTATCAATCCATTTTCCCTGGAGATGAGCGGAATCGGCCCGTCCCGCTTTTCGTCCTTTCCCAAAATAATGATGGTGCCGTCGTCGACGATGGCGGTGACTCCGACGTCTTCGCAGGTCTTCGTGATTTTGTCGATTGGCGATCCACTGACGACGGTACCCGCCGCTACCGGGAGGTTGAGTTTCATGCCCAAAAAATTGTACCCGGCCTGGTTGGCCCATTTCTGACATAGGTCACACACGGCGGCGGGCTCTTGCTGGCTTTCCGGTGTGCCGATGATGCGGGCGGGAAAAAACCCGGCGGAGGCATCGATTTGCAAGACCGGATCGGGCGCCAGGTTGAAGTTCGCAAACGAGGAGGCCACCTCTCCCATAAACACGACGTTCATCGAGCCGCCTTCTTCGCCCGCCAACAAGGTGATGCGGTTTTCCTCGAACTGCTGGGCCTCGAACGAGACGGTCGTAAAAGCCTCCAAGTCCTGCATCGAGCAGCCGAAGATGTTCACCTTCGCCGTCGGAAGCTGCGGCGGCCCCGGCTTCGTCACCGTCGCGGAGATTCCCAAACCGGTGATCGTCTTCGAAGCCGTGACGAACTCCAGCTGAGCGGCAAGGATTTTCCTGGTGAAGCTAGGCATTGGCGTTCAGGTCCTCGGGCAGCGCCTGCCCGTCCGATGCGAAAAACAGCCGGTAGCGATCGCCCAACAGTTCCCACTGCGGCGCCGACTGGCCGAGGGTGTCCACGAAGAACAGGCCGCCGAGAAAATTGGGAGTGGGGCTTTGGGTAACTTCCGCTCCGTGCAGGCAGACGGCGCCCTGGCAGACCTGCCCGGCCTCGGTCTCGAGGTCGAGAAACAGACGGGCGCCCTTTTGCCGCAGGGCGATGGTACAGTGCTGCCCGTCCAGGACGGCCTGAAACCGCTGGGCCGGCAGTCGGGAGAGTGCAATTTCCTGAATCATTCGTGTCCCCATGCCATGGCGCATGAAAAAGGCGGGCCATGGCCTACCTTCCGCTGGTATCGCTACCTGGTTCCCGTGTCGACCGTGTCGCAGCTGGTCGGGTTTTGACAGTTGCCGGCGCTGTACCGGGTGGTGCCGCCCGCGTCCACCTGACGGATTTCCACCAACTCCAGATTCACGACCAGCGGCCCGGTCTCGGCCGAACACAGGTAGCTGTACTTCTGGACATTGAGTGAATCGTAATAGGCTTCCGGCGTTTCGAGCTGGACCAAATCCAGGCTGTTTTTCAGCCGCCGCAGGGCGGACAGAGCGCTCTGCCGCACGCTGTCGTCGCCCTGCACGGCCAGGGTGACCTTGATCGTCAGGGGGGCGTCTGTCTTGTTGTAGTTGGCGAAGCTGCCCTTTTCGATCTTCCCGGACACCACGCTGGAACTGTCGGTGACATCGAAATTGAGCATCGAGGTAAACTCTACCGTCTCGCTTCCGCCAGTCAGTCTCCAGGGCATCATTCCACCTCGTTTACATAGCCGGCCTGAACCGCGATGACATCCCGCAGCTCTTCGCCCAAGGCACTGGCAACCTCGTGGCCACTCTGGGCCGCGGTGTGGACGGTTATATTCTGGATATCGACGGTGGTGTTGCGGACGACGCCGCGCCAGGAATCCACGGCCGTGCCCAGGAGAACCGCCGTCCCGGCGTCCGCTCCGTAGTCAAAGGGCCGGATGAGCGCGTCGTAGATCCAGTCGGAAGCGGCCTCGACAGAATTTTCGCCCAGGACCGCATTGACGCCCCGGTTGAACCCGCTGGACAAGGCGTTGGCCGCCGTCCCAATAATCTCCGCGGAACCCGCAGCTACCCCATTGTCGTAGGGACGGACGACGACATCATGGATCGTGTCGAAGACGGCCGCGGCGGAACCTTCGCCGAAAGCGGCATCGACACCCCGGTTGAAGGTTCTGGAGAGGACGTTCTCTTCTTTGAGCTCCTGCCACAAACTATCCGCCTTGGTGGCGATGGTGGTGGCGACGGCCTTGGCTCTGTTGATAACAGCGTCGAAGAACAGGAGGATATTGGCCCAAACCATCGCATTGACTTTGCGCAGGACCGCGAAGGTTTCAGGGATGTTTTCTTCCAGAAAGTTGCCGATATCCAGCGTGACCGAATCTTCGCCGTTGAGTCCTTTATAAATATCACCGGCGGCGAGAATGCCAGCGGTGCCAATGACAAACGCCCCGAGGGTGGTCGGCGTAAGCGCTTTTTTCACGAGGCTGACGAGAAGAGGCTGTATGGCATCGGATACCATCGATGTCACGGCGTCGCCCAAGGCGTTGCCCGCAAGGTCCACGCCGATTTCGCCAACCCGGGAAAGGAGCGATGGCGCCGCCTCCATGCCGCCGGGCAACGACTGGAAGGACGACGCCATTTCCCGCGCCTGGCTCACCGCATATTCGGTGAGCTCGACCACCGGTTCGAGAAGGTCCACGGTCCGGGCGGCGAAGTTTTCTATCGCCTGTTCGAGCTGCCGCAACCCTTCGGTAGCGGCACTGGCGTCGAACCCGACAGTCAGCGTCACGGACTCAGTAATTGTTCCGGCGGACATTGTTCCGCTCCTCCTCGTGCGCACTCCAGGTGTTATAGTTCCTGACGCCCAACGCCTCGGCCATATCGAGCGCGTCGTCGAGGCTGTAGACGGTACTGAGTTCGGCGATGGTCGCCAGCCGCTCCGTTACCAGGGTAGCGAAAAGCGGAGCGATGTTCACCGTGTGCGCTAGGCCTGCCCTTTTTGCGGCCGCCCGGAATGCACCTTCATGGGGGTAGGCGACGCGCTTTCTGCCTCCGTTTTCTTCTCGCCGAAGAATTCGGGAAAATTTACCTCCACCGCCAACCCGTAGAGCTTGAAAACCGTCCTGACATCACTGACGTAGCCATCGATGTCCCCTCGGGTGCAGGCGATCTCCGACCCACCGTCGATGACGCGCGAACAGCAGGCGAGGAGCGCGTCGGCGAGTTCCTTAACATCGGCGAAGCTGACGCCGCCCAACAAACCCAGTAATCCGCTGACACCGCCACCGTTCACGGCGCCGGTGATGGCGGCTACCCCGTTGGCGGAGCCGGCGACTGCCAGCAACGCCTTGGTGATGAAGTCATGGGCCTCCATCGCCGGCATCTGACGGATTTTGAATTTCAGCGGGGTGCTGCCATCCTGGAGGGTGACCACTTTTTCCCGACGCATAGGTTATATCCTTGAAGAGTCCATCCGCTCGAAATGGAAAATCCAGCTGGTGGGGCCGAGAACCTGCGACACCGCGGCAAAGGGCGTGCCCGAATGCAGGACGCCATTCTTCCAGTTGAAGGTATAGCCGATGCTCGGGGCGGTCACCACGAGACCGCACTGGTAGATGGTCCGGTTGGCGCGCATCATTTCCCAGATGTTGGCCATCCACCGGAAGCTCGGGCTGGATGCCTCGAGGTTGATGGTGACGATCTGGATTCTCGGCACGAAGCCGGCGGCCATGAAGCCGTCCACGCCAATGCGCGTCTCAGCGATCTGCAGTTGGGTGAGGGAAATCGCCGCGTCCGCCGACCATTGCTGGATGGTCACGCCGGCCGGGTAGAGGTCCTCCACCGTCAGAACGGCGGTGGCGTTGGCGCTGGTGATGTCAAGGGGTTGTACCCCTTGTTCGTGAGCACTTCCGCTTCGGCGCGGCTGGTGACGAACGCCTCCAGCCCCGGGCCGGTCTTGAAGGCCAGGGTGATGGTTCCGTTGGTACGCAACCAGGAGATGCTGGCGATGGCGCCCATGAGGCAGGCGGCATGGCGGAGGTGGCCGTAGACGACGCCCGCCGTATTGTTCTCGCCCAAGGCCTTGAGGACGGTGTTGGGGTCGGCCGTGGAATCCTGCGCCACGGCGGTCGCCTGGGTGGTGTAGGGCACGTACTGGTAGCCGTAATTCGTCGCGTTCCAGGCGGTGTACTCCTTCATCTCCTCGATGTCGGCTTCCCACATGGTGGTGAAGGTCACCCAGTTGCGGGTCTTGTCGGTGATGGCGGCCATCTGTTCCTGAACGCTCAGGGCAGCCGATCCCTTTGACTGAACCGCGCCCTGCTCCTCCGTAAAGGCCATCAGCGTCGCCAGTCCGGTTCCGGTGGCGCCGTCCTGGGGGAAGTCCACGCTCGAAGCGGCTCCGATGGTCGGGCTCTCCAGGGTGAACGCACCGAGAACGCTGGAGTAGGTGCAGGTGACGGCCGGCCCGGAATCATCGCCGCCGTTTTTGGCGATGGCCTCGGCCAGCAGGGCGCCGACATCGGAGAAGGACGTCGCCGAGGAAAAGTCGACGCCGGTGACCGAATAGGTGACGCCGTCGATGGCGACGGTGATGCTGCCGTCCCGGACCGACCGGTACGTCGCCAGCGCGTTGGTATTGCGCCCGCTGCGGACCCAGGACGGGATGATGTCGTCAATGCGGCGGGCGAACAGGATGGCGCGGGGCGCGGTGGCTTTGTTGACGTACCCGGCGAAGTAGGTTTGCGCTACCGCGTACTCGTCCGACCCGATGCCGAAGTAGTCGCCCACGGATTCGACGCTGCCAAAGGCGATGATCTCGGAAGTGGCCGAAATCAGCTCGTTCTTCGAAAAGAACAAGCCGTTGAATTCGAGCTGCCCACCGGAGCTGGAGATGACGCGTGGCTGGACATCGACGATGAAACTTGCTGGAATAGGCATTCTTTACGTCTCCTCTTTCGGCGGGTAAAAAGCGTCGACGTCCTCGATGCGGTCGATTTTGACGTCGTTGAACCAGGCGCTGCCGACGTCCACGCCGGCCCAATATTCACAGGTGAAATCAAGCGCGTACCGGCGGACGGTTTGACTGACGCCGTCAACGTCCGGCATTTCCCGAATGGCGGAACAGTACTGGGCGGTAATGCCGTACCGCTGGAAAAACGAAACGCCAACAAAGGATCGAAAACAGGTCTCGAGGGAATAGGACCGCTGGCGAGCCACATCGGTCTCGGAGCACACTTCGACCTGCACCGTCACCTCGTACATGGTGCGGAGCGAGTAGCGCTCTGGTTCGTCATCCGCCACGTTGGCGCCGGGCATTTCGTCGACGGTCGCGCCGCGTCGGGTCGTCCCGAGTATGGTGATCACCGCGAATTCATTGAAATCCGGCGGCGATGCCGACCAGTCCTGCCAGCCACGAAATACGTTTTCCGCCGGAAAGGCGGGAAGGCCGTAGGCGGCGATAAACGCCTGGAACGCCCCGTACACATCGGGTGCGGCACTGTAGCCCAGCGGCGTATAGAACGGCGTCAGCATCTCTTCATCCTCGTGCCCGCCTCCTCACGACAGAACCCGACCGGTCGTCGGGCGAGCGAGTTCCCGACGGGACATCCAGGTGGTGGACGGCCTACCATCGACGGGTCCGTGCGTTCCCCGGCACGACCCTCGAGCGCCACCCCAACCCTCCCAAGAGCGGCCAGAGCGAAACAAAAAAAGACGCGCCACGAGCAGGTATGCAGCCCTGCATGGCGCGTCTTGGAATGCCCCGTGACGGGTTGACAGGTAAGCTGGCCGGCCTATCCTGTCGCTTCGCCCTGGCTACTGAAATGTACTCCTGCCACCGCCGTTCCGGTTCCAAAGGTTGTTCCGGGTGAAGGAAACCGCCAGCCTGCGTTCCGCTTCCAGGAGCGTTTCCCGTCCCCACCTTCTTTATACACTATGGTTTTGAGATTTCAACAAGATAGTCTATTTAATTT
>JAJBSZ010000163.1:0-4187 GCA_020861125.1 Planctomycetota bacterium
CCCGTATGGTGACCCTTGATCCGGCCGCCGGTGAGGAGAGCCGCAACGTGCCCGTACCGTGACCCTTGACGAGAGAGGAATAAGGAATGAAATTCTGCTACCAGGTGGCGACGCCGGACGTCGCCATTTCCCCCGCCGTCACCGCATTTCAGGGTAAGCTCGTGGACAGCCTGGACTATCTGGCCGACCTCGGCTACGACGGCGTCGAATTCATGACCCTGAACGCGCCCGGCCTGGATCAGGACGCCATCAAGCGGGAGCTGGACCGGCGCGGGCTCATCGTCTCCTTGGTGTGCACCGGGGAGATCTTCGGTCAGTTGGGCGTCTCCTACATGGATCCCGATCCGGAGATCCGCCGCGAGGCGGTGCGCCGTTCCAAGGAGATCATCGACTTCGCCGCCCTCCTGGACACCAACATCAACATCGGCCGCGTCCATGGGATGTTCCGCCATGATGTCAGCCGGGAGGTGTCGTACGGCTGGGCGGTGGATTCGCTGCGGGAACTGTGCGACCACGCCGGTCCCAAGGGTGTGCAGGTGGCTTTGGAAAATGTCACCATCATGCAGACCAATTTCATCAACACCCTGGCCGAAGCGGCGGAGGTGGTGCGGGATGTGGCTCGGGACAACTGCAAGATTATGATCGACGTCTTCCACCTGAACATCGAAGAACGGGACATGTACCAGGCGATCCGCGACTACAACGACTACAACATCCACGTCCATCTCTCGGACAACAACCGCCGTTATCCCGGCAACTGCGGCCTGGATTTCGAGAAGATACTCCGCACCTTCAAGGAGGTGGGCTACGACGGTACCTACACCACGGAGATCTTCCAGCTGCCGGATCAGGAGGCGGCGGCCACCGGGTCCATCCGCCATCTCGCTCCCCTGTTTGCAAAGGTATATGGCCGATGAACGCGACCAAACACGTGGCCCTCGTGCACACGGTGCCCAGCGTCTACGGGTCGTTTCCCGACCGGGTGCGTGAGACCCTCGGTGCGGATGTCCGCATCAGTAACACCCTGGATGACTTCCTCGCTTCCGACCCGGCGGAAAAAGGGGAATTCACCGGCAACAACCTGAACCGGCTCCTGGCGATCCTCCGCTGCGCCGAGCGGACGGGGGCGGACATCATCGTCGTCACCTGCTCCACCCTGACGCCGGCGCTGGAAACCCTGCGTCCTCTCGTCGCCACCCCGATCCTGCCGATCGACGGCGCTTTGTTGCGGCAGGCGGTCACCATGGGCACCCGTATCGCCATCCTCGCCACGGCCCGCAGTGCGGTGGAGCCCACTCGGGAGGGGCTGCGGCGGGAGGCCGGCCGCATCGGCGTCGAGCCGGACATCACCGTAACGGTGGAGGACGACGCGTTCACCGCCATCAAACGGCTGGACCGGGAAACCCACGACCGCCTGGTGCTGGCGGCGGCCGCCGGGATCCGCGACCGGGACGTCATCGTCCTGGCCCAGGCGTCCATGGCCCATCTGGAGGAAGCGATCACCCAGGAGACCGGCATCCCGACCCTGGCCAGCCCCCGCCTGTGCCTGCAGGCTCTGCGCGACTTTTACGACGATCCCTCCCGCGCCCCCCGGTAAGCGCGCGGGAGCCGGAAAGCGGGGCCGAAGCCGGACGCCATACGTCCGCGGTCCGACCGAAGCGGCGGGGTTACAGGCGGGACGGTGGCCGGAGAGACAGCAGGTTTCTTCCATGGACGGGGTGGGCGTCGGGAACGCAGTCAGAACGGGCAACGCCTGGCTGCGGCTGTCCCGCAGGGTGAAAAAGCTGTCTCCCAGCCCGATACGGTGCCGGCAAGGTACCGGTCCTTTCGGTCAAGGCGTATGGCTTATAAATAGAAATGCCGACACCCGCTCTGACCTCAGGAGCTACCAAACTCCGCAACCACTGAACGGGAAACGCAACGACATCCCCAAAACAGCTTGGGAGTTGGGGTTCGGAGAGGCGGATGGGGAACCGCCTCACGCGCAGTTCCCCTATCCGGTGATTCGATTCCCCGCAATACCATCGGAGGGACAGTTGCCGGTACACGGCAACCGCCCGGGCAACCCACCCATTCGGGGGTATCGGGCAATCCACACCGACACTGGGTCGAAAAGGGTTCTCTCGGCCACCCTAGCGAATCCGCTTGCGTTCCAACACCGTTCCGTCGGTGGAAATCACTGTCACCGCCAGGGGAACGGGTCGATCGACGCCGGCCAGGGCTTCCTCTGCCGCCCGCACGAGGCCGCCGCAGCACGGCACCTCCATGCGCAGTACCGTGACGGCGGCCGGCCTTCCGGTCTGCACCAGGGTTCGAATCTTATCCATCTGTGCTGCCGTATCGTCCAGTTTGGGACAGGCCAGTGCCACCGGACCCCGGCGGCAGAATTCCTCATGGAAAACCGGCGAGGCCACCGGCACGCAGTCGGCGGTCAGGAGTAGTTCCGCCTCTTCCAGATAGGGGGCGTTGGCTGGTATCAGCCGCAACTGCACCGGCCAGTTGACGAGCTGCGAGACCGGTCCGCCGCACGGTCCGGTGCAGGCGGATGCCTCCGACCCGCCGCCGCGGGCGGACGGGCAGCCACCGCCGCCGGGGCAGCCGCACGGCTGCGGGCCGGAAGCGGGTGGTGGCACCGCCGCCGGGCGAGCGGCAGCCAGGGTTTGGGCCATAAGGCCGGGACAGCCGGCGGCGGGGCGGGGCGCATCCGAGGCCCCGCGGGCTGCCAGCCGTGCCGCCACCGCCTCGGCGTCGAAGGCCGCGGCCGGACGGGTGATTATGCTGATGGCCCCGGTGGGGCAGGGGGCGAGACAGTCGCCCAACCCGTCGCAGTAGGCGTCGGCCACGAGGCGCGCCTTACCGTCCACCATCTGGATCGCCCCCTCGTGGCAACTCTGGACGCAGATGCCGCAGCCATCGCACTTGGTTTCGTCGATGGCGACAATATTCCGTTGTTCCACCGCCATGGCGGTTCTCCCTTACAATGGTTTCTCTACGATTAAAAGGTACTGGTAGACGGAGGAGGCGGGCATCCAGCACCGGTCGCCAGGTCTGCCACCGTGGTCTGGACCAAATACTCATGAGCCCGGCGCTCCAGGTCACGGGTGAGAAAGGAAAACGGGCAGGCCGTGCCGTCGGCGCAGCCGCGTTTAGCCAGCAAACAAGTGCCGCCACGGCGGGGACCATCCACCGCCTCGAGAACGGCCAGCAGGCTGATGGCCGTCGCCTCCAGTTGCAACCGCACCCCGCCGGCTGGCCCCCGGGCACTGTCCAGGAGGCCGGCCAGGACCAGCTTGGCCACCACCTTGTGCAGGGTATGGAGACTGGCATCGAGCGCAGCCGCCAGGGCCGGCACGCTGCTGCGAACCTCCGGCGCCGCTACCTGCCGCCGTGCTACTTCACCCATTACATGCAACGCCAGCGCTGCCATCTCACCGAAATGCAACACACCCGCCATCGCCACCGCTCCTTAAAAACAGGTATTAAAGTACTATTATACCATATTCTCCGGCCGAAGCAAGGGGAAAAAGGTCGTCCGCCCCCCACTATGGGCGCCACGGGTTCCCAAGAAAGCGCGCCATCGCGGTCCATGCGTCGTTCCTCTCCTCGGCGTAAATTCCTCCTCACGCATATTTCCTCAGATATTAATATTACTGTAATGGGGACTCGATGGCGACAGCCGGAAAGAGAGCCGGTGCACTCTCCAGGCGATCGTGCGGATCCCCCCAAAAAGTAAGAAGAGGAGAGCCAGGCTGTGGAATCCGGCGCAACCTATGGTATATATAACGGTAATAATAATATATGGTTACCGCCCATTCGGGTCAACCCGAGGCAATTTTAAGGGAATCCCTGGGGGATGCCGGGGGGTACTGACAGTTATGGTTAGTTAACGCTTCTGTTGTATATCAGAAGCCTGGCACTACCACCCCTGTAACGCTGCCAGGCAGCACGGTGCTGTCCGGATTTCGGGGGACAAGAAACTTGTAGGAGGGATAGCAAAATGGATACGTATGTGACGACCACCCCCGTTTTCAGCGGGATTCTGGCCACCTTGATCGTCGGCCTCATCATCGGTTTTCTGGCCAACAGCATCATGGGCGAGGGCGGTCTCGGTCTGATGTGGAGCGTGATTCTCGGTCTGGTCGGCAGTGTGGTTGGCGGCTTCGTGTTTTCTCTGTTCGGGATGGGTG
>JAJBSZ010000163.1:4197-6511 GCA_020861125.1 Planctomycetota bacterium
GGTGGATATGGTCTGATCGGCCAGATTCTGATCGGCATCGTCGGCGCCTGCATCGTGCTGTTTGCCGCCCGCAAACTCAAGACCGCATAGCGCCGGTTCTGGTGAGGACATGGCCGGCGGTTTTCCACCCGTCCAGGGCGGAAGTGACAATACCGCCGGCATAGCCGGAGCCCTCACCGGCCGGATAGATTCCCGTGACACCCGCGGCCTCGTGGTATTGGTCGCGTAAAACTCGCACCGGGCTGCTGGTGCGAGTTTCTATTCCATAAAGAACCACCGCCGTCGGGTCCACCCGGCGCAAGCGGCTTAGCATGGCGGGGATCGCTTCCGCCAGGGTGGCGGTCAGGGACTCCGGCAGCAGCCTCCGGAGGTCCGCCGCCACCGCCCGCCCGACGCTCCGCCTCTCCGGAAGCCGTCCCGGTTTTCCCGCCACAAACCCAGCCAGGTCGCTCGCCGGCACCGCGTAGGGTCCCTCGGCCACGCCGGCCCGGTAAGCCACGCCCTCCCAATGCCGTTGCCATTCGATACCGGCCAGCGCCGGCGGTCCGGCCACACCGTCCCGGAGCAGCCATTCCGGAGTCACAGGGGTAAGGAACGCGGCGTTGCCCCACTCGCCGGCCCGACTGTGGTAGCTCATGCCGTTGACCGCCAGGTGCTCCGGTTCCGATGCACAGGCGATAACCATGCCGCCCGGACACATGCAAAAGGTATAACAGGCGGCGGCCCCGGCGGTGGGCGCCCGGGAAATCCGGAAGGACGCTGCCTCGCCCGCCGCCGGAGCGAAGGTGCCGCCCCGTTGCGAGGCGTCGATCTGCTCCTGGGGCATCTCCACCCGCAGGCCGGCCGCGAACGGCTTGGCCTCCAGTTCCACGCCGGCGCGATGCAGCAGGTGGTACACATCCCGGGCGCTGTGGCCGGTCGCCACGACGCAGCTGGCAACGGGCCAGGCAGTGGCGGAGCCCTCTGCCACCACCACCGCTTCCCGCACAACGCCGTCCGCCACCACCAATCCCTCCAGGCGGGTGCGGCAGTGGATCTCGCCGCCGGCGTCCCGGATCCTGGAGGCAAGTTGGAGCACTACCTCGCCCAGCAGGTCGCTGCCGATATGGGGCGCGGCATCGATCAGGATCGACTCCGGCGCGCCTGCCTCCACCAGGGTAGCCAGGATCTGGCGGATACCGTCGCGGTCCTTATGCCGCGTGTTCAGCTTGCCGTCGGAAAACAGCCCGGCGCCGCCCAGGCCGTAGAGGGCATTGGACTCGGTGTCCAGCCGGCCGTGGCGCCAAAAAGCCGCGGTGACGGTCCGGCGGGCGTCAAGGTCGTCACCGCGTTCTATGAGGATCGGCCTCCAGCCGGCCCGGGCCAACCGCAGGGCGGCGAACAGGCCGGCCGGTCCCGCCCCTACCACCAGCGGCCGGGGCCGGTTGGCCGGGGGTGGCGGATCGGTGAGGGCGAGGGACAGGTGGTGGCCACCTGTTTCAAACACCACCTCCGGATCACGGGCCTTTCGCAGGTGCCGCCGCAGCCGGTTGGGGAGTTCCAGACGGAGGTGGTAGACGTGGACCGCCTTGCCGCGCCGCTTGCGGGCGTCCAGGGAACGGCGGATGGGGACGCAGGACAGGATGTCCGCCGCCAGCAAGCCCAGACGCTCGGCAGCGCGGGCTGGTAGTTTGGCTTGGCTTTCCCCCGCGGGGACCACCAGTTGCCGGAGGGTGATGAAAAAGGTCTTAGCCACGGCGAGCCTTTGTCAAACGGCGAGCAGGTCGTAATAGCGGAGGGCGTCCACGATGCGGGCGTGGATGGTCTGCCGGTCCGCCATGCCGCCGCCGGGACCCCGGCAGTCGATGATGCCGATCTCGGCCGGCCGCTCCCGGGCGAGACGCCTGAATTCGTCCCGCACCCGATCCTGCAGGCCGGTGTCGTCCTCGTGCAGGTCGCGGTTGCCCTGGAGGTAGTCGCGTTCGGCGCCGGTGCGCGGGCCGGCCAGCGTGTTCCGGGCAAAGGCGGGGGGCACATCCAGGTACAGGGTCAGGTCGGCTCGGGGGATGCCATGGGCGGCGTACTCCAGCTGCTCGATCCATTCCTCCAGAGCCGCCCGCTCCCCGGGGTCGGCCACCCGGGCGCACTGGTACGCGATGTTGGAAAACAGGTAGCGGTCGGCCAGGAGAACCTCCCCGGCGGCGACGCCTTCCCGCAACCCCGCTGCCGCCTGCCGGCGGTCCAGGGCGTAGAGGAGGGCGGCCAGACGGGGGTGGCCGGCGGAGACCGGCCCGTACTCCCCCCCCAGGTAGCTGGCGAGCATCGGGCCATAGGG
>JAJBSZ010000117.1 GCA_020861125.1 Planctomycetota bacterium
CCGACCGGGGCAGGGGCTTGGGGGAGTGACGAGCCGGCCGGGCGGCGGCGGCTGGTCCGGCGGCGGTGGTGGCAGGCGTCGTGGCTGATTTCTTTGGTGATCGCCCTTTTCGGCCGCGCGGCAGCGGTGGAGGTGGCGCCGGGGGCGGATATTCCGACCCTGATCAATGCCGGCAACTACGACCTGGTGCTCACCGGCGATGCCACCTGGAACAGTGCCCTGGACATCAATTCCACGGCCCGGGCCGGCCTGTCCATCGACGGCCAGGGCAATACGATCACGGTGATCGCCAACGGCGGCAACATGCTCACCAACTTCACCGTTGCCAATAACGTCAGTATCACCAACACGGTGTTCACGCCGTCGGCCGATTATCCGGATCGCAACAACTACCTCTTCGGCTTTGCCAGCAGCAACATCACCTCGAACCTGAATCTGTCCGGCACCACCTTCCAGGGCTTCAACCGCACCCAGGACAAGGGCGCCGACATCATCTGGGCCGATGCCGACGGGGCGGTGGTAAACATCGACGGCGGCACCGACGGCGTCCTGTTCCTGAACAACCGGGCGGAATGGGATTCGGCCGGGGCGGTGACCGTCAACCGCAGCACCGTCACCTTCACCGGGCTGGTCACCTTCGACGGCAACTGGACCGGCAACTACGGCGGGGCGGTGGCGGTGTACGAAAACAACCCCACGCTGACCTTCGAGGGCACGACCAATTTCTACCGCAACCACGCCGCCGTCTTCGGCGGCGCCATCGACGTCTGGGGCGGCCAGCAGACGGTGGTCTTTAACGGCGAGACCACTTTCGACGGCAACTACACCCATTACCTCCAGGATGTTTCCACCTATGAGACGCCGCGCCACGTAAACGATCAGCACACCCGGGGCGGCGCCATCAACATCGGCTACATTTCCTCTTCCGGCGCCGGCAGCTCGGTCACCTTCAACAACCTGGTGACTTTCAGCAACAACTACGCCCTTTCGGAAGGCCGCAACAGTAACAACCAGAACGCCCTCGGCGGCGCGGTGAGCGTCTACGGCAACGGCAGCGCCCAGAACTACCGGCTGGTCTTCAACGAGGCCGCCATCTTCGAAGGGAACTACGTCTATGCCGTCAACGGTACCGGCAACGGCGGGGCAATTTATTACGATTCCGCCTCGGCGGAATTGACCCTGTCCTCAGGCAGCCAGTTCCTGAACAACTACGCCAAGACCTCCGGCGGCGGCATCTACCTGCAGTCCGGCATCATCAACCTCAATGCCCTTACGGATGACATTACCTTCCAGGGCAACCGCCAGGGGGCGACCTTCACCGCTTCGGGCGATACCTATGTCCCGGTGGCGGACAGCGGCGTTCCCAACGCCATTTATCTCGGCACCGGCGGCACCTTCAACCTGGATGCGGCGGACGGCTATGCCATCCGCTTTTACGATCCCATCGCCTCGGTGGCGGGGTCGTCCGTCACCGTCAACAAAACTGGCGACGGCGAGGTGATCTTCTACGGCGACAACGGGGCCACCACCCTGTACGATTCCGACATCCAGGCCAACACCACGGTCAGCGAAGGGTATTTTACCCTGACGGACGGCGTGGCCTACGGCAGCACCGCCGCCGGCACCTTTACCGTCCAGGCCGACGGTACCGCCCGGGGCGGCAACGGCGCCACGGTGCGGGCGGGGAATCTGGTGGTGGAAACCGGCGGTACCCTGGCGGTGCTGGGCGGAGTCTTTACCTTAGATTCCGCCTCCATCGGCCTGCAAACCGGCGCCGTCCTGAGTGGCGAAGGGACACTGGCCGCCACCGCCGACGTCCTCCTTGGCGGCGTGGTGACGGCGGCAGTGGCTTCCGACGACAGCCTGACGATCACCGCTACCCTCGCCAACGCCGGCGGCATCGACAAGACCGGCGCCGGCACCCTGGTTCTCGCCGCCACCAATACCTACACCGGCGCAACCACCGTGTCCGCCGGTACCCTCGCCGCCGGCATCGCCAACGCCTTTGCCGCCAGCTCGTCGGTGACGGTGGCGGCCGGGGCGACCCTGGATTTGGCCGGCTATGACCAGCTGGCCGCCAACCTGGCGGGCGCCGGCACCATCGACCTCGGCGATGCCGTTCTTACCGCCCAGAACAGCGCCGACACCGAGTTTTCCGGCAGTATTGACGGCACCGGCAGCATGGTGAAAACCGGCAGCGGACAGCTCACCCTCTCCGGCGACAGCAGCTACAGCGGCGGCACCAACGTCACCGCCGGCACCCTCACCGCCACCGGCGGCACCGCCCTCGGCACCGGCGTCGCGGCTGTCGGCAGCAATGCCACCCTGGAACTTGCCATTGCCGGCGACGAAACCTTTGCCAACCAATTCACCGGTGTCGGCACCCTGATGAAAACAGGCGCCGGCACCGCCCACCTCACCGGCGCCGCTTCCTCCACCGGCACGGTGCTGGTCCAGGCCGGCACCCTGGCCCTGGACCAATCGGGCCAGTTCCAGGCCCTGAGCTGGACCACCCAAGCCGGCGCCACCACCGCCGTGAGCGACGCGTCGCGGTTGCTGGTTACCGGCGCCTTCACCCAGGAATCCGGGTCATTCTTGGAAGTGGCGGTGGGGGACAACCAGCCCGCGGTCTCCGCCATGTCGGCTTCCATCGCCGGCACCCTGGAGGTTACCGGCTTCGATTCCGGCGTCATGGCCACGGCCAGCCGGTTTATCGGCAACACCTACACCGTCATCACCACCATCGACGGCATCACCGGCGACTTCGATGACGTCATTGTCGGCACTGCCGCCGATCCGGTGGACTACCTGGTGGTGACCGGCGGGTTTGTGGACGACCGGCGATCCTACGTGGTGGGGGTGGAACTCGCCTGGTTCGCGGGCGACGTCCTCGGCAACGGCGTCTTTACCCTAACCAATGCCGGCGACACCTTCACCGTCGATGTGGTTCTGGACGATCAAAACGCTTCCGCCACCGGCTGGAGCGGCGCGGATCTGACCAAGCGGGGTCTCGGCACCTTGATCCTGGCGGCAGCCAACGAGTACACCGGATACACCGCCGTCGAGGCCGGCACCCTCGCCACCACCGTCGCCAACGCCTTCGCCAGCAGTGCCGCCGTGTCGGTCTCGGCCGGCGCCACCCTGGCGCTGAACGGCTACGATCAGGTGGCGCAAAACCTGGCCGGTGCCGGCGCCATCGACTTGGGCGCCGCCACGCTCACCGTGCAAAACGCCACCGGCAGCGCCACCACCTTCTCCGGCGCCATCAGCGGAATCGGATCGGTGGCACTGGATGGCGGCGGCAGTCTCACCCTGTCCGGCAGCAACAGCTATACCGGCGGCACCGACGTGGTGGACGGAACGCTCATCGCCACCACCGGAAGCGCGGTGGGCACCGGCGCGGTAGCCGTGGCCGCCGGCTCGACCCTGGAACTGGCCTTCGCCGGCGACGAAACCGTGGCCAACCAACTCACCGGCGCCGGCGCTCTGGTGGTGGACGGTGCCGGCACCGCCCGTCTCACCGCCGCCGGATCCGCTATCGGAGCGGTGACGGTGGCTGCCGGCACGCTGGCGCTGGAGGGAACGGGGTCGTTTACCGCCGCCAGCTTCACCACCGCCGCCGGCGCCGCCACCACGATTGACGAAGATTCGCGGCTGGTGGTGACCGGCGCCTTCAGCCAGGCGACCGGATCGGACCTCACCGTCGCCCTCGGCGGCAACCTGCCGGTCATCACCGCCGACACCGCTTCCCTTGGCGGCACCCTGACCGTCTCCGGCTTCGACGCCGCGGTCTATAACAAGGCGAGCCAGTTCGACAATCAAGCGGTCACCATCATCGCCACCACCGGCGGCATCCAAGGCGACTTCGACGCGGTGGATCTCGGCACCACCCTCGACCCCGTCGATTACCTGACCATGGGGTCCCGGATCAGCGCCGACAACCTGAACTACGAGCTCTATTTCGGTCTCACCTGGTTTTCCGGTGCCGCCACCGGCGACGGCGTCTTTACCCTCGCCGACGCCGGCGACACCTTCGACGTCGATGTGGTGCTGTCCGATCAGAACGAGACGTTCGCCAGCAACTGGGATGGCCAGACCCTCACCAAGGCCGGAGCCGGCACGCTGATCCTCTCCGCCGTCAACACCTATACCGGCGCCACCCTGGTCACCGCCGGCACCCTGGAGACCGGCGTCGCCCAGGCCTTCGCCGCCAGTTCGGCAGTCGACGTCTCCTCCGGCGCCACCCTGAACCTGAACGGCTTCAACCAGACGGCCCGGAACCTGACGGGGGCGGGCGCCATTACCCTCGGCGCCGCCACCCTGACGGTGGCCAATGCCGCCGGCGACGCCAGCGAATTCTCCGGCGTCATCAGTGGCGCCGGGGCCGTGGCCCTGACCGGCGGCGGCCAGCTGACCTTGTCCGGAACCAACACCTACGCCGGCGGCACCACCGTCGTGGACGGCACCCTGGTGGCGACCGGCGGCCAGTCCCTCGGCACCGGCGCCGCCGCCGTCGCCGCCGGTTCGGAGTTGCAGGTGGATTTCGCCGGCGATGACACCTTCGCCAACACCCTGTCCGGCGACGGGACCCTGGCCGTAACCGGCGCAGGCACCGCCCGCCTCACCGGCCTGGGGTCGGTTATCGGTGCCGTCGACGTCCGCCAGGGGACCCTTTCCTTCGAACAGTCGGGCGTTTTCCGCGCCGGCGTCTACACCACCGAGTCAGGCGCCACCACCGCCTTCGCCGCCGACGCCCGCCTGGAGGTGGACGGCGCGTTCACCCAGGCCGCCGGTTCGTCCCTTACCGTCGCCATCGGCGACAACGAACCGACCATCACCGCCGCCACCGCCAGCATCGCCGGCAGCCTGGAAGTCACCGGCTTCGGCGCGGACGGCCTGACCCGGGCCACGGACATCCCGGATCAGAGGTACGTTGTCATCGCCACCACCGGCGGCATCAGCGGCGATTTCGACACCGTCACGGTCGACGCCGTCTCGCCGGTAGACTACCTCACCGTCACCGGCAGTAAGAGCAATGACGGCCTTACCTATTCGGTCGGCTTCGGCCTCACCTGGCTGGCCGGTACCGCCCTCGGGGACGGCGTCTTCACCCTCGACGCCGGCAGTTCCTTTACCGTCGACGTCGTCTTGGCCGACCAATCCGGGACCTTTGTGAGCGGTTGGGACGGCGCCACCCTGACGAAACGCGGCGCCGGCACCCTCGTCCTCGCCGCCGCCAACACCTACACCGGTTCCACCCTGGTCCAGGCCGGCACCCTCGCCGCCGGCATCGCCAACGCCTTCGCCGACAGCAGTTCGGTATCGGTTTCGTCCGGCGCCACCCTGGCCCTGGACGGCTACGACCAGCTGGCGCAGAACCTCACCGGCGCCGGCGCCATCACCCTCGGCGACGCCACCCTGACGGTGGCCAATACCGCCGCAACGGAATTTTCCGGCGAGATCAGCGGTGCGGGTGCCGTCGCTCTGACCGGCGGCCAACTCACCCTTTCCGGAACCAATACCTATGCCGGCGGCACCGACGTCCAGGGCGGCATCCTGGTCGCCACCACAGGCGCTTCACTGGGGACGGGCGGCGCCGCCATCGCCGCCGGGGCCGAACTCCAACTCGCCATCACCGGTGAGGAAACCTTCGCCACCACTTTCTCCGGCGACGGCACGCTGGCGAAGACGGGCGCCGGCACCGCCATCCTCACCGCCGCCGGTTCCGTGGTGGGTGCGGTGGATCTGCGGACCGGCACCCTGTCTTTCCAGCAGGACGGTGCCTTCCAGGCCGCTAGCTACACCACCGCCGGCGGCACCACCACCGCCCTCGGCGGCGAGGCGAGCCTCGCTCTGAGCGGGGCCTACACCCAGGCCGCCGGCTCCACCCTGGAGATCTGCATCGGCAACAACGAGCCGGCCATCACCGCCGCCACCGCCACCATCGCCGGCACCCTGGACGTCACCGGCTTCGAGGGCGGCATGTATTCATCCGCCACTGAGGCCGAGGCCAACCGCTACGTCGTTATCCAGACCACCGGCGGCGTCTCCGGCAGCTTTTCCACCGTGCAAATCGGCACCACCGCCGATCCGGTGGATTATCTGGTGGTCACCGGCAGCAACGACGGCAACGCCTACACGGTCGGCTTCCAGCTCGCCTGGACGGCGGGCGCGGCCGACGGCAACGGTTCCTTCACCATCGCTGCCGGCGACACCTTCGACGTGGACGTGGTGCTGGCGGACCAGACCGGCTCCTTCGTTTCCCTGTGGGATGGCGAAAGCCTGACCAAGAACGGCGACGGCACCCTGATCCTTTCCCGGGAAAACACCTACACCGGCACCACCACCATCACTGCCGGCACCCTCCGCACCGGTGTCGCCGACGCCTTCGCCGACAGCGCGTCCGTGACGGTGGCCGCCGGGGCGACGCTGGATCTGGATGGGTACGACCAAACCGCCGCCGACCTCGCCGGCGCGGGGGACGTCACCCTCGGCG
>JAJBSZ010000349.1 GCA_020861125.1 Planctomycetota bacterium
GCTTTGACGAACGGATTTTCGACATCCTCCAGCCGGAACGGCTGTCGCTGGGAGATTTCGTCCTCTCGGGCGGCGAGGTGGCGGCGATGGCGGTGGTGGATGCCGTGCTGCGTCTCCTCCCTGACGTCCTCGGCTGTCCCCAAAGCGCCCAGGCCGATTCATTTTCCGCCGGCATTCTCGACCACCCGCATTACACCCAACCGCCGGTTTTCCGGGATCGGGAGGTGCCGCCGGTACTCCGGAGCGGCAATCACGCCCTCATCGAAAAGTGGCGAAACGAACAGGCGCGGGCCCGAACCGGGCGGTTTCGCCCCGACTTGTTGCCGGAGTAAAGTACTGATCTCCCTATGGATCAGGACGCCTCCGCCGCCGAATCCAGGTTCACCGGAATCCGGGTGGTAAGGGGATTCACGAAACGGCAAAAGGAACTTTTGGGACATTCGCCCGAGGACTGGCATCGCAAGGGCGTCCGAGAGCCGGGTTTGTGTTTCGCTTTCTTCAGGACCACCATCAAGAGTTCCACCTGCTGGTTGCGAATCTCGCAGTGGCCGGTAACGGTCTCCACCAATTCCATACGAAAACTCCGTTTTATGATTCCAGTATGCGGCGGTCCCCACGCCCGCCGTTCCCCCTTTGTTCGTACGGATGACGGAAAATAGGCGCTTCATCCGCCTCCCCGCCATCCGAACGAAGCGGACGATTATAGAAGTTTCATCGACCCGTGCAATGAAAATTGGCCTCCACCATCACCACGGTCTCCGTCTTTTCCTCAGTGGTTGTTTCAGACGAACCAACCAAAACCGGTTTGATTTTCCTCCGCTGTGCTTTCCCACACTTCCAGGCAAATCCACATGGAAACGACGGCCCAACCCCGTAACGGTACGGTGCCGGCCGCCTTTTAGCCGATAACAAGACAGGCGGTAGCGGAGGGTCACCGCACGTACGCGCAAGGAGGAGGCGTTGCTCATACTGCAGCAGCTGGGGATCATTTTGGCATTTGCCGCCTGCGGCCACCTGCTGGCCAACGGGTTGGGTCTGCCGTTGCCGAACAGCGTCATCGGTCTGATACTCCTGCTGGGCGGTCTGCGGCTGAGGCTGCTGCCGGAATGGCGGATCGGTAACGTGGCCCAGTTTCTCAGTGCCAATATGGCATTTTTCTTTTTGCCGTCGGCAGTGGAAATTGTGGAAAATTACGCCCATATCCAACCCATTCTCCTGGAGATTCTCGTGGTATGCACTGCCAGTACCATAACCACGTTCTGTGCCACCTATGCGGTTGTCCGTCTCCTGCACCGAACCCGTGCCGCCGGGCAGGCCGGCCGATGACGGCCGACCTCCTTGCCCACCCGTTCTTTGGCCTGGCGCTGAGCATCGCCGCCTACGCAGCGGGAAGCTGGCTCCGGCGCCGAACCGGCTCTTCCCTCGCCAATCCGCTGCTGGTGGCGGCGGTGTTGGTCGCCATGGTTGTCCGCTGGACCCCATTTTCCCTGGATCAATACCGTCAGGGCGGGGCGATCATCACCCTCTTCATCATCCCGGCCACCACCGTCCTGGCTCTTCCCATCAGCCGGCAATGGGCGGTGCTGCGGGCCAATGCCATACCGATCCTTGGCGGCTGCGCCGTCGGCAGCATGTCCTCTCTGGCGAGCGTTTGGTGCCTGTGCCGTGTTTTTGCCCTGGACGACGCCATCACCGCCTCCCTCCTGCCGAAATCGGTCACCACTGCCATCGCCATGGAATTGGCCGAGAACAGCGGCGGCATCGCTTCTCTCGCCGTATCGGCTGTAATCCTCACCGGATTGATCAGCGCCATCGCCTCCCCCCTCCTCATCCGCCTGGTGCGGCTGGACGATCCCGTCGCCCGCGGCGTGGCCATCGGCGTGTCCGGCCATGCCGTTGGCACTGCCCGAGCCCTGGAGATGGGGGAAACGGAGGGCGCCCTCAGCGGCATCGCCCTGGGCGTGGCCGGCATTCTCACCAGCGTCCTCTATCTGGTGCTGGTCTGACGTGAATATATAAACGACAATAGTTTATTCCGTATTGAATCGCCGGCCCGCTTTCGGTATGAATGACCGGAAGGGAGGCGGCCCGGACAGCCGTGGGGAACCGGGCCCAGCCGAGAAAGGAGCGGGCCATGGCCAGCATGAAGAACAAACGCATCGCCATTCTTTTGGCGCAGATGTTTGACGAACGGGAATTCTGGTATCCGTACTACCGGCTTCAGGAAGAAGGGGTGGAAGTGGTGGTGGTCGCCATGGAAGGAGACAAAGGGTATTCGAGTAAGCATGGCATGGAGGAGATGTCAGAAAAAAGTTTCGCCGCCGCCCGGGCCAAGGACTACGACGGCGTGATCATCCCCGGTGGTTTCGCGCCCGATTACCTGCGCCGGGCCAAAGCCTGTCTTCAGTTCGTGATGGACCTGCACGGCGCCGGCAAACTCGTCGCCTTCATTTGCCACGCCGGCTGGGTGCCGATCTCCTGCGGCATTCTCGCTGGTCGGCGCGCCACGTCGGTGGCATCCATCAAAGACGATATGGTGAACGCCGGTTGCCACTGGGAAGACAAGAGCGTGGTGGTCGACGGCAACCTCGTCTCCAGCCGCGGCCCGGATGATCTGCCCGATTTCATGAAGGCCGTCATCGGTTTTTTCCCGGCTTAGGGTTGCCTACGTGACGGCGTGGACGGAACCGCTGTTCCTGCCGCAGGAAGCCATCGCCACCGGCTGCCAATGGAACCGTCACGGTGGAAATGCCGCTGCTTCGTTGCACAACCCGGATTGACCGGGTACTATGCCTAGGAGGGCCTCCGGGCGTGCTTTGATTAGATGAACTAGGATGGCTGTGCGATGGGCGGGGCGGGGGCTGCGTGGTAGGGTCCGCCACCACCCGTCGTCCGTTGGAGGATCTCACCCACCGCGAGACGAGGTTGGGGAAAACAGGAGAACGGCCCATGGCAAGCGCTGACGACAGCCGAAATTTCGTTCTCTTCGGCGCCTCCGGCGATCTTACCCAACGAAAGTTGCTACCCGCCCTGTATCACCTCTACTTGGCGGGAAGCATGCCGGACACATTTTCTCTCATCGGCTATGGCCGCGCCGATCTCGACGATGAAAGTTTTCGCCGGTTGGCCGCTGATTCCTTGGCCCGCCATGGCGAAGGGAGCGGCGATCCGGCGGCGTTTCTCTCACGTATCCATTTCGTCCGTGGTGGCTACGATGACCCGGACGGCCTGTCCCGGCTCTGTTCCCTGCTCGAATCGGCCAATCCGCCCATTTATTATCTCGCATTGCCGCCACGCGCCGCCGTATCGGTGTTGGAGGCCTTTGCCGGCGGGCTTTTACCCACTGCCGGCGCCCGCATCCTGATGGAAAAGCCCTTTGGCATCGATTATGCCTCCGCACGGGATCTTAATACACTTCTGCTGCAGAGTTTTCCCGAATCGGCGGTGCACCGAATCGATCATTATCTCGCCAAGGATACCGTCCGCAACCTGCTCGTCTTTCGTTTTGCCAACATCCTCTTCGAGCCGATATGGAACCGTCATTACGTGGACAGCATCCAGGTTTCCGCCACCGAGACGGTGGGGGTGGAAAACCGCGGCGGATATTACGACGGCATCGGTGTGGTCCGGGACATGATCCAGAACCATGTTCTCCTGCTTCTCGCTTTCGCCACCATGGAGCCGCCACTGGCCGACGACCCGGAATCCATCCGCGACCGCATTGGCGATCTCCTCCGGTCCATCGATCCGCCAGCGCGCCGGGATTACATCTACGGGCAGTACGAGGGGTATCGTGACACCGCCGGTGTCAACCCCTCGTCCGTCACCCCGACCTTCCTTGCCGCCAAGCTGGCGATACGCAACTGGCGCTGGCACGGGGTGCCGGTGTATATCATGTCTGGCAAAAGCCTGAAGGCCCGGGTGAGCGAGGTTACCTTCGTCTTCAAGCAGATTCCGGTGAGTTTGCTCGAGGATGAAATCGGCGTGCGGAACGCTCCGAATGTCCTCACCCTGCGCATCCATCCGAACGAAGGCATTCGTCTGTCCCTGGCGGTCAAGGCGCCGGGCTACCGCGACGACGTCCTGCCGGCGGCCCTGGATTTTCGCTATTCCGAGCTGTTGGCCGGGACGGCAGGCGGCGAGAAGACCCTTTTCAGCGGCTATGAGCGCGTCCTCTACGACGCTCTGTCCGGGCGGCCCGGGTTGTCCTGGCGGGCCGATGCCATCGAGTCCGCCTGGCGTATTGTCGAACCGATGCTGGACCCGGAGCACGGCCGCGGTGCCGGCCCGATGGTGTATGCCCAGGGCAGTTCCGGCGCTGTTCTGGCGGACGCACTGCTGCGGCGCGATAACCGTCAGTGGTATTCGCCTGATTTCTAGTGAGGTCGTGGTTATCTGCACAGTCGATTTCCTCACCGTACCGTAGTTAGCAGAAGTTGATACCCACATTTTCAAATTGACTGTGTGTGCACCGGGCGGATGCGCCTTCCGCCTCGTCCACCCGAATCTCTGGAGACCATATGCAGGCTGACATCGCAGTGTGCGGCATGGCGGTCATGGGGCGGAATCTGGCGCTCAATATCGCCGACCACGGCTATACCGTGGCAGTATTCAACCGAACCGTGGATAAAACCCGCGAATTCGCCGCCTCGCCGGAGGCGGCGGAAAAGAAAATTATTCCCTGCCACAGCCTCGCGGATATGGTGGGCCGTCTGAAAAAACCGGCCGCCATTATCCTCATGATCCAGGCCGGTCAGCCCGTCGACGATCAGATCGCCCAACTGACGCCGCTCCTCGCACCCGGCGATATCATAATGGACGGCGGCAATTCCTTTTTTCTGGACACCCGCCGTCGGGCCGCCGCCCTGGCCGAACGCGGCATCCACTTCCTTGGCGTCGGCATTTCCGGGGGTGAAGAAGGGGCGCGCAACGGGCCCGCCATCATGCCCGGCGGCGATAGTGACGGGTACCGGGCGGTGGCGCCGATTCTCACCGCCATCGCCGCCAGCGTCGACGGCGTACCGTGCTGCGACTATATCGGCAGCGACGGGGCGGGGCACTACGTGAAAATGGTTCACAACGGTATCGAATACGCGGACATGCAGTTGATCGGCGAGGCCTATTTCCTCCTCAAGCACCTCGCCGGCCTCGACCATGATGCCATGGCGGCGGTGTTCGCGGAGTGGAACGAGGGGGAGCTGTCCTCCTACCTCATCGAGATCACCGCCGCCATCATGCGCCGCCGGGACCCGGAAGGAGACGGCCCGCTCCTCGAGAAGATTCTCGACGCCGCCGGCCAGAAAGGCACCGGCACCTGGACCAGCCAATCCGCGCTCGGCCTCGGTGTGCCCGCACCCACCATCGCCGAGGCGGTGTTCGCTCGTTCGCTGTCGGCCCGGAAGGCCGAACGGGTGCGGGCCGCCGCCATTCTGCCCGGTCCCGCGCCGGCTGTGGTTGCCAATCCGGCCATGGTGGTAGCTGCCGTCGGCCAGGCCTTGTACGCATCCAAACTCTGTTGCTATGCCCAGGGATTCGCGCTGCTGGCCGAAGCCGCCCGGGAGTATGGTTGGGATCTCCGCTTCGGCCAGATCGCCATGCTCTGGCGCGGCGGCTGCATTATCCGGGCGCGATTTCTCTCCCGTATTACGGCAGCCTATGACCGCGACCCGGGCTTGGAAAACCTGCTGCTCGATCCCTATTTCGTCGACGCCATGGCACGGGCCCAGGACGGCTGGCGGCGGGTGGTTACCCTGGCGGCCGAACACGGCCTGCCGGTGCCGGCCTTCGCCTCGGCCCTCGCCTATTACGACGGCTGCCGGACCGGCACCCTGTGGGCCAATCTCATCCAGGCCCAGCGGGACTACTTCGGCGCCCATACCTACCGGCGGCTGGACCGGGAAGGGGTATACCACACCAACTGGCTTGAATAGGAAGGTCCTCCTTCGCCGGATATTCCAACCCTTATGGTCGGAACCAACGGTCCCGATGGGAACGCAAAAAAAGGCCCCGGTCGAGAACCGGGGCCACGCACGTAGAGAGTATTACCGCATCCCGCCTACTTTTCCTCTTCCTGATTTTGCCGCATGAACGACATCATGTGGGTACAGCGCTCGCACACGGCGCACCAGCAGGGATCGCTGCCCATGGACATCTGTTTTTGGACAAACTCCTTGTTGCCGCAGGCGGCACATTTCAGGGTATCGCCGGTCAACAGTTTGATTCGCATCGTTTCTCCTTACCGTCAGAAGCTCAGGCGGAAGCCGACTTCGCCGTCAAAGATTCGGCTGGTGCCGAAGCTCTGAAAGCTGGTGCGGGCGCCAGCCTCCCCATACACCGAATATTTATCGTCCTTCCAGTTATACGACGCGCCGAGGGACACGCCGCCCCAGTTGCGCTCATTCTTGGCAGAACCGCGGTAGCCGCTGACCGACACCCGGTGGCCTTGGCGGAATTCATGGTACCAGTTGGCAACGCCGTAGTAC
>JAJBSZ010000320.1 GCA_020861125.1 Planctomycetota bacterium
AACCGGGACAGCAGGCTGATGCTGCCGAGGGCGGTTATCTGTTTCAGCATGCCGTCCTTGTGGTCGTTGTGCCACCAGGCGGTGCCGAACTGCATCTTGCCGCCGGTCTAGCCGTCCTGATAGGAGCCGATGATGGAGGCGATCATGTCGTTGTCCCGGGGGTTCAGGACGTAGATGATGGTCCGGGTCAGGCTGCCTTCGGCGTCCAGCCGTTTCAAGAGTGCCACCAGCCCTTCCCCGATGGGGAAATCGCCGATACTGTCGTAGCCGGTATCGGGGCCGCGCAGCCGGTATCCGCTGGCGCTGTTGTTCCGCTTGGCGCCGAAGTGGAGCTGCTGCGTCCAGTCCTGTTTGGCGTCCATCACCAGCAGATCGTGCAGGAGGGCGGAACGGTACTGCTCCAGTTCCGGCCCGGCCAGGGCGACGCCGGAGCGGACCTTGCCGAAGGCGGCTACCACCGCCGCGTCGGTGTAGTCCGCCGCATAGGGGCGCTCGATGCCGTAATCGGACAGCCGGCAGCCGGCGTCATGGAAAACCTGGTGCCGCTGCCACAGGGCATCATGGAGGGCCTGGTAGGAATCGATGCTCGTGCCGGACGCCGCCTCGAGCCGGTCGATCCAGCCGTTCAGGAGAGTTGGGTCGTCCGCCGCCAGCGCCTTGTCCGGCCGCCAGGCGGGAAACACGGCGGTGCCCCACTCCTCTGTGGCGAGGGCGCGGTGGCCCGCCAGGTCGTCCACCGGATCGTCCGTGGTGCAGATGAGTTTGACATTGCTGCGGCGTACGATGGCGCGGGCGGAGAATTCCGGGGTGGGCAGCTGTTCGTTACAGGCGTCGTAAATCTCCCGGGCGGTGGCGGGTGACAGGAGTTTTTCCACGCCGAAATAGCGTTTCAGTTCCAAATGGGTCCAGTGGTAGAGCGGGTTGGAAAGGGTTTGCGGCACGGTCCGGGCCCAGGCTTCGAACCGGGCGTAGTCGTCCCCCGCTTCCGGAATGCCGGAAACCAGGTTCTCCGGAATGCCGCAGGCGCGCATGGCCCGCCATTTATAATGGTCGCCGTAGAGCCAGATCTGGGTGATATTTTTGAAATTCACGTCATCGACGATCTGCTGCACCGGCAGATGGGAATGAAAATCGTACAGGGGCATGCGCTTGGCGTGGTCATGGTACAAGCGCTCGGCCTCCGGGGTGGTGAGGAGGAAGTTGTCATCCATAAACGGCCTGGCCATCGCGGAATCTCCTTGTAAAGAGGAAAAAAAACGGTCTACCCTTCCGACCGGTGGAGGAACGTCTCTCGCCCTACCCGCGTCGTTCCCGGGTTATCCGGACGGCGGCGCCCCCGCCCGGCCGCCGGTCTCCAGCAGGAACTTCCGTTCTTCCTCGCCGGCGCCGGTCTCCAGCAGGAACTTCCATTCTTCCTCGCCGGCGCCGGTCTTGTTGTTGAGGAGATCCCGCAGGCCGGCCGCCATGGCCAGGAGCTGTTCCGCCGTCGCCGCCGCCGAGGCGGCGGACATATGGTTCCGCTCGGCGACGTTGTTGATCTCCACCACGTTCTCGCGGATCCGTTCCAGGCCGGAGGCGTTCTGGTCGGATATGGTCGCGGTCTCGGCCATCAGCCCGCTGGCCTTGTCCACCCCCGATTCGATCTGCCGCAGCGCCTGTTCGGTGGCGGCGAGGCATTCGGAGGTATTGGCGAGGCGACTCTGGGATTCGGCGATCAGGGTCTCCGTTTCCGTAGCGGATCGGGCCGAGCGGGCGGCGAGGTTCCGCACCTCGTCCGCCACCACGGCGAAGCCTTTGCCGTGCCGGCCGGCGCGGGCGGCTTCCACCGCGGCGTTCAGCGCCAGCAGGTTGGTCTGGAAGGCGATGTCGTCGATCACCTTCATCGCCCGGGCGACCTTGGCGTGGGAATCGGCCAGATCGCCCATCGCCGCCCGCATCCGCCCCATCTCTTCGTCGCAGTGGTGCACCGCCTCCTTGGCTTGGGAGGCGAGAAGGCTGGTTTTCCCGGCGTTGGCGGCGCACTGGTTAACCCCGTTGCCGAGGACAGCCATGGAATCGGTGATGCCCAGCAGGAGTTTTTCCTGCCGTTCCGCGTCGGTGGTGACCATCTGGCTGGAGTTGGCGAGATAACTGGCGCTGGCGGTGATTTCACTCGAGGCAAGACCAACCTGGGTCACGATGGCGCCCAACCGGCGGATCGCCTCGCCCGTTTCGTTTTCCCGGGATCCGATGATCACCGCCATATCGTTCAGCGCCCGGATCAGCGTCCCGACCTCCCCCGTGTCCGTGGTGGGCAGGCGGCGGCTCATGTCGCCGGCCATGATCGCCTTGGCCATCCCGGCCGCCGCGCGGAGGGGACGGAGGATGATACGGGCGGTCAGCATCAGTCCGGTGCCGGCCACCAGCAGGGCGATGAGGCTGGCCAGCTGGTGCCAGTTCCGGAAGGAAGTCCAGGCATGGTCGAGGCTGAACGCGATCTGCTCGGCATGGTTCGCCACCACCCGGTCGAGATTTTCCTCCAGGGCGGCGGAGGCCAGCGCGATGCCGGCGCGCATTTCCTGCAGGGAGTCGTCCACCGCCACCACATGCGCCGTGCCTACGGTGGCGCCGGTGAGATCGACGATCGGTGCCGTGAACTCCCTGACTCCCCGGCCCGTCGCCAGCAGCCGGCGCGCCATGATGTCCACCCGGGTGTTGGCAGCCTCGGCGCCAATGCGCGCCACCACCGACGGGTTCTGGCGGCCGCCGGCTCCGGAGAAAAAGCTCCCGTCGGCGTAGGTGGCGTAGATCGCCACCAGATCCCCCGAGGCGATGGCTTGGGTACAGGCGGATCGGAACGCTTCCATCTCGCCGTACTGCAGCGGCTGGGCGGCAAAGATGGCGATGGCTGCGGCCTCACGCCGGGCACGGCTTTCCAGCTCCTCCCGCGCCTTCCGCCCGTATTCCTCCTCCATGCCCTGGAATACCATCCGGTTGCCGGCGGTGAGGGCTCCGGTGAGGGTAGCGGTGGTTTCCCGGAGGGTGGCGTCGATTTGCCGGGATAGAAAATGCACCAGTACGTTCTGGAGGAGAAAGCCCAAGACCATGGCGGAGGCGGTGGCGGCGATGACTTTGGCGACGAGGTTGGAACGCATACGTTTCCGTTCGCTTTCCAGACGCGGTTTCTATACCCGTACGTTCTGGAGCGCTTCCAGGAGATCACAGCAGTTCTGGTACCGTTCTTCCGGTTCGGTGGACAGGGCCCGGTCGATCACCACCACCAGCGGCTCGGGCAGCCCCGGCGTCCGTTCCTCGATGGGGATGATGGGGGCATCGGACAGGGCCAGCCGCCGATCCACATCGCTCCCTTCGGGTACCCGATAGGGTCCGCAGCCGGTGAGCATTTCGTAGAAGATTGCCGCCAGAGAAAACACATCGGAATAGGATTTGGCCTCGCGGAATTCCCGCACCTGTTCCGGCGGGGTATACTCCAGGGCGCGGGTATCCGGCGAGTACCCGCGGAGACCGGTAAGCCCGGAGTCCTCGAGAAAATTCGCCAGCCCGATGTCGGTGATCTTGGCCATGACCTGACCGCCATCCGTGTACATGAGAATGCTGGCCGGCTTCAGATCCCGGTGGACAAACCCGAGGCCGTGGGCATGGCACATGGCAGCGGCCAACTGCAGCATCAGGGGGTAGGCCAGGCGCAGCGGCAGGCGGCGGTCGGGATAACGGTCGAGATACGACTGAAGATTCTCGCCATTCACGAATTCGTGGACGAGAAAAAAGCTCTTCGGCCCCAGGGAGCCGGCCCCTTTCAGGGCGACGATATTGGGATGGCGGACCCGTTTGGCATTGTCGACCTCCCGCCGGAGGTCCTCCAGCATTTTCTTGGTAAAGGCGACCTCCGGCGTGACCACCCGGATGGCCACGTTCTCGCCGTCTTTCCCCGTGGCCTGATAGACATTGCCGAGGCGACCGAGACCCAGGAGGGCGGTGACGGTGAAATTGGGTATCTGTGGCAGTTCCGGCGGCAGGGCACCGATGGTGTCCCGGACGCCGGCGGTGGCGGACATCTCCGCGCCCGGCTCGCGGCGGATGCGGAAAGAACCGACGGTGGCGACGTCGGGAGCGCCCGCCCTGTCACCGGCCGCCGCATCCACCCCGACCCGGAAGGTGGTGGTCCCGATACCGACGCTGTCGCCCGAAGCCAAGACATGGGGATCGTCCAGCGTCTTGCCGCTGGCGCCACCGTAGGTCACACCGTTGATCACAATGCCGTTGGTGGAATTGAGGTCCTTGATGCGCACGGTGGGCGGATCGATCAGGATCACCGCGTGCATCCGGCTCACCATGGGGTCGAAATCCAGGCAAAACGTGCTTCCGGCGCTCCGCCCAACGGTCACCTCCGATGGATGGTCGAACACCACCACCTGATCATGCTGACCCGGTCGGGAAATGGTCAAATGTACCATCAGCCAACAGTCTCCGGTTTTTCCACAACCCGCGCCTTGCCGCCCGCGTCCGTCCCTCGCGCGGCAGACCACCCTCCGGGCCCGGATATTAGGGCCAAGCGGACGGTTCTCCGTCACCCTCACGTGGTAGGCCATACTACCAGAATTACCGACCGATGGCAATGCCACTGCCGCCCCCGGCCGGCGCGGGGTCCGCCTCCGCCGGCCGGATGGTGCCGGACCGGCGATGCTCGCTCCCACGGGCGGCCGTCCCGCCAGGGCGGACGCGGAAGAATGCTCGCTTCAGGCCCCAGGCTGACACATTGCGGAACCTGCAGGCTTATCCTGGCGGAGTGGACAGGTTGCAAGGGAGGCCGAGTGCCTGGCGTCCTCCTGCGCACAGTACAACAGTTGTAAATCTGCTCCCCGTAACAAGAGAGGAAAATTGCCATGCCCATGCCTAAACCCAAGAAGAATGAAAACAAACAGGAATTCGTTTCCCGCTGCATCGCGGATTTGACCGATGAGGAAAGGGAACGATTCCCCACGGTCCAGCAGCGCGCCGCCATCTGCTACTCCCAGTGGGGCGAAACCCCGGCGGAAAAGGCCCACTACGCCAAGGAACGGCGGGAAAAGGAAAAGGACGACCGCGAGTAATCCCGACCCCGCGAGTAATCCAGCCCGCCGGGCCTTCTCGGCCGCTCACCGTCCGCCTCCGGCCTCGTGCCGGGTTACGCGAGTCCTACAGTTGTAAGTGGCTGCATCGGTGCATCGGTATTGGCCTGTCCGGGACGGGAGCCGGGACTTATAGCCAGGGTGCGGCTGGACCTCCCGGCCCGCCTTACCTTGCCGTCCCTCCCAGCCACGCCACCGCTTCCCGTCACTCCGCCGTCGCGGCCACGGCGTCGACGCCGGGTCCGGTGTCGACGGCCTTGACCGGCCCGCCGCCTTTTTCGTCCGGACTGTCCGACGACAGGACAAATCCGGACAGTGCTATTTTCATGCCTTCTTCGAACGACAGGTCCACCGGCCGCACCAGCCGCCGCGGCACGATGATGGTGTTGCCTCCCATCTGGTAACAGAACGGCAGGATCACCACCACGTCATCCTCGCCGCCCAGGTTGCCCTTGAAGCCATCCAGGGTGTCCCGGGTGACGTAGCCGAGGAATTTCAGTTCGCTCGAGAGGGTGACGATAACCATATAGTTGTTGGCGTTGAGCTTTTTCTCGGGGTTGAAAAAGTCGATGATTTCCTTGATGCTGGAGTAGATCTGCTTCACCCCCGGGATCCGCGCCAGCAACCGTTCGCTCCAGGACATGAGCAGCCGACCGAGGTAAAACTCCAGGAACAGCCCGACGCAGATCAGGAAAATGATCATGAAGGCGAGACCCAGCCCGAAGAAGTAATACCCCGTGTCCTCCGCCCCGTCCCGCACCCCGAGATACCGGCGCAGCGGCGCGCCGAAAACACCTTCCGCCAGCGAGGCGATCCACCAGGTGACGTACAAGGTGACGCTCAGCGGCAAAAATGCCAGCAAGCCATTGATAAACCAGCGTGACAACCTGTTCATCGCCCGCATCCCCTCACAACCGTCTCCTTCTTCCTATCGCCCAGGACGGGCAAGAAAAAATCGTACTAAAACACGAAGCCTTCCGGGATCACCGCGTCCTTGACCACGATGATGATCCCTTCCCGGACATAAAACCTGCCTTCCGGATCGTCGTACTCGGTCAGGCCTTGCCGGTTGACCAATTGGGCGTAACGGCCCACCGAGGCGTTTTTGTCCACGATGCACCGTTTGACATAGGCGCCCTCGTTGATGCCGATGAGAGGCGCCGGGTCGTCGCCCCGCTGATAAAAGTCGGCGCCCATGATCAGCGAATCCTCGATGACCGAGCCGTGGCGGACGATGGCTCGGCTGCCGAGGATGGAGTCCCGCACCGTGGCCCCTTCGACGATGGAGCCGTCGCACAGAAGCGCCGCTTCCACCGACGCCCGGTTCATCTTCGCGC
>JAJBSZ010000122.1 GCA_020861125.1 Planctomycetota bacterium
CTTTTTCCACACCCCAGCGCTTGTTTTCGTCGATGAGCTGCCGGATGGTTTCGTTCACCACCCGGATTTCCGGGGCGGCGATGCGACCGCCGGTGATCCGGGCGCAGAGCCGTTGGCAGATGATGCCCCGCAGGATCATCGACAGCTGCACCCGCACCGCGTCCCGGACCTCCGGGGGCGTGAGGTCGAGGATCCGTTCCAGGGTCTGCATGGCGTTGTTGGTGTGGAGGGTGGCGAACACCAGGTGGCCGGTTTCGGCGGCGGTGATGCCAAAGGAGATCGTCTGCCGATCCCGCATCTCGCCCATGAGAATGATGTCCGGATCCTGCCGCAGGACGGATTTCAGGGCCGCCTCGAGGGAATTGGTATCGATATTCAGTTCCCGCTGGTTGATGGCCGCCATCTGGTCGTCGTAGACGAACTCGATGGGATCTTCGATGGTCATGATATGGACGGGTCTGGTGCAGTTGATGTGCTGGATCATGGCGGCAAGGGTGGTGGTTTTGCCGCTGCCGGTGGGACCGGTGACCAGGATCATGCCGTTTTCCTGATCCGCCAGGCTGTTGACCACCGGGGGCAGTCCCAGACTTTCCACGGTCGGGACTTCCAACGGAATGCGTCGCAATACCGCGCCGACCTCGCCCCGCTGGCGGAACATATTGACCCGGTATCGGGCTTCACCCGGCAAAAAGTAGGAAAAATCCGCTTCATGGGTGTCCCGAAACTGCTCCACCGTTCGTTCCGACATCAACGGCAGGAGCAACCGTTCGATATCACTGCCGGATACCGGCGGCAGATCGAACGGTTTCAGATCACCATCCACCCGCACGATGGGCGGGCGGCCGTTTTTAAGATGCAGATCCGACGCCTTGAACTTACCCATCCACAGCAGAAGATCCTGGATTTTCAAGTCATTGGCGCTCATTCGTCCCTCCCCGGCCGCGCGGCCCACGACGCCAAGAGGGCAGGTGGCGGGTTTTCCCCCTCCCAAGCCTGCCCCTCGAGCGACCTGAAGGCCTGCGTCACCTCGTCCGTGATCCGCCGCTGTTCCTGTTTCCGCACCGCCTTGTCGCCGGACGGAACAACCACATCCCCCATGTATACCTTGAGATGGTGCGGCCGGGGAAAACGCTTGCCCCGTGGCCAACCCTGAAAACTCCCCCAGATATACACTGGCAGCACCGGCGCAGCATTCCGGACCGCCAGCATGCCGAGGCCGGGTTTGAACTCCTGGAGCGTACCATCGAGGGTTCGCGTCCCTTCCGGAAACATCACCACGGCGTAGCCCTTTTCCAGGCGCTCGCCGAATGCGCGCAGGGCCTCGCGGCTATCGCCATCGCGATCCAGCGGGAAGGCCTGGTTGTGCCGGATGAGCCAGTTAAAACCGGGAACATCGAACAGCGTGCGCCGGGCCATGAAATGCAGATCCCGGCGAAAAGCGGCACCGAGGATCATGGGGTCCAGGTGCGATGCATGGTTGCAGGCCACGATCAGGGGTCCGTCCACGGGTACGTGTTCCTGCCCATGGACTTCCAGCCCGCCCGTCAGCCCGAAGGCGCAGCGGAGAAATTGCCGGGAAAACCTGTAGGTCAGCGTTGGCATTACCCATACCTGTTGTGCGAAAATTCCCGATCCTTTGCCCGGAGGGGATTTTGCCGTCGTCCCCGCGCGGTGCAGAGCGGAGCGGGAGGATGCGGCGCATTATTTGTCGAAGATCGGCAGGACGGTCACACTCATATCCGCCAATACCTTGTCGATATTAAGGAGGATCTTTACCTGATCACCAACCTTTCCGAGACCACGGATCGAGTCATGATCGGAATCCGAACCGAAACGCGGCGGATCCTCGATCTGACTTTCGTCGATATCCATAACCTCTTTTACAGTATCCACAATCATCCCCATGGAGGTGCCGGTAACGTCCACCACGATGATGCAGGTCTCGGAGGTGTGGGGGATCTCCGGCATGCCGAATTTCAGCCTGGTGTCGATAACCGGCACCACTTTCCCCCGCAGGTTGATCACGCCCTTGACAAAGTGCGGCGCCTGCGGCATCGGGGTTATGGGCAACAGACTGAGGATTTCCTTTACCTTGAGAATTTCCAGGCCGTATTGCTCGTTATTGAGCACGAAGGTCAGGTATTTCCCTCCGCGCGGCGTGGCGGAACTCTCGGCAGCGCTCATGGGGTCTCCTTGTGGTTCCGCCTGCGCCCAAGCGGCTGCTCGCCCTACCCGACCGCCACCCATGGCATACGGACCGTTCCTCACTATAACGCTTCGTTGGGCGGTTGCAATGGTAAAACCGGTCGTCCGGCCGGTACGCACAGCGGGATCGCCGCCATCAAGGCGTCGATCCCGCTGGTACCCCATTTGGTATCGGTGGGACGCCGGTCCCACCGTCAGGCAAAAACCCCGCCGGGCCATAAGGTCCGTCTATTCGTACACGATTACCCGGGCGCCGATTCTGGCAAAACTGAACAATTCCTCCACATCCCGGTTGAGGAGCCGAACACAGCCGGCCGAGGTGTACCCGGGAACGGAATCATCCACCGTGGTGCCATGGATGCCCATCCCCTGGGTGTTCATTCCCTTCATCGCCATCCACCGGCTGCCGAGGATATTGTCGGGATGGTCGTTGGACAGAAGCTGCCCGTTGAGCGGGTTGGTCCAGGAGGGATCCCGTTCTTTGGACGTCAGCTGGTAGGTTCCCGGCGGGGTTTTGTCCCCCTCGCCGACGCAACTCTGGTATTCCCGCATCCAGCGGCCGTCCAGGAACCAGGTTACGGTAGGAGGCAGGTCGGAATTGCTGTTTTTCCGGACGATGATCTCGACCTCACCCACGATGATTTTCAGATCCATTCCCACCCGAATCCGGTTGGGGTGAATCCCGTTGATCCGGGCGATGGATTCGTAATCCACCCGATACTTGTTGGCGATGGAACCGAGGAGTTCCCCGGATTCGACCCGGTGGTAGCGGGCCAGCTTGGTGGCGCCGCTGCCAAAGAAGATGGCGTCGTTGAGGGAGGTCAGGTTCTTCTTCACCAGGGCCTTGACGTTGTCCGGCAGGAACGGAGCATCGTCCTTGCCCAGAACCTGGGAATACCATTGCTGGATGTCATCCCAGTAGCTGACCTGCGGCCGCTGGCCGGCGTAGCGAGCGAACCAGGTGTCGGCCAAAGCCAGAGCGGAAAGGCGGCCGCCGAGGGAATCCGGATGGGCAGTGGCTGTTTCCCGCCAACTCTTTTCCGCCTTTTCCTCATCCCGGAGAACCCGTGCGGCATAGCCCAGGCGGTAGCCGGCATCGGCGGCATCCGTCGGTTCAGGGCGGCCTTGCAAAATTTCCTCCAGCCGGCGCATGGCTTCGGCGGGGTCGCTGGCGAGGATCTGGTCCACCGCCCGTATCCGGGCCCGAACGTCCGAAAGGACAGCCGGCGCGGCGACTGTATGGGTAACGGCTGAAGATGCCGCGGGCGCGGCAACCAGCGCGCTGGCTGTGGCAGTCCCAGTCCCGGCAGTCCCGGCGGTGGCCGCGGTAGCGCTTCCGTCTGGCCGAAGCGAGGAGGTGCCAACTTCGGGAGGTACCGCCCGGGTGGCGGGGGCCGTCATCACCGGCGCGGCCAGGCCGGCAGCATCGGCGGAAACGCGGGAAGGCGTGTCTGACCCTTCCGGCCTCGATTCGGGGTGCGGACGCAGGGGAGCCGTATCGTCAGGCGCCGTCGCGGCAACAGCCAGGCTGTCGGTGGGAGAGTGGTCGTTTTTCGACCACATTCCTCCCACCAAACCACTCGCGGCCTTCCACCCTTCCTGCGCCAGGCGATAGCGCCAGATGGCCAAGCCGATCCCGCCGAGAACGGCCAGGAGACAACCATAGAGCAGAATTTTTTTGAGGCCGCCGCTCTGCCGCTTCCGCGGCCGGTTCATGTCCAGTAGGATTTCCTGGTAATCGATAGCCACCGTAACCCCTTATTGCCTAGTGGAAAAAAGCGCACCGGCCCCAGACGCAGCACGGCGGTCGGGCGGTGTCGGATCGGTCCTGCCGTCAGTATAGTTACCGTACGACCGATTATCCTTTCAGAAATTCCGATAAAAAACCTGGTTTCAGGATACCGTATATCTCTCAACGTCAAAACGCCAGTAAAAGTCCACCCAAATTGGTCAGGTCGGTTCGTTTCACGACCTCTGCCGTTGGACCGTGGCGGACGCCGGCAGCGGTGGCGGCGGAAATACGCCAACGCTGACCGGCCTTTGGAGGATGCGGGACGCCGAACGGGAAAAGTTTTTCCGTTCCCCGCTGACGCAAAGGTCCAGGCGCCCCGCCTGCCCTTGGGCCAACAGGCCGGCTTCACGGAGCACCTGTTCCGTTCGCCGGGCAATGGCGGGGCTGGGGTCGACGACGGTAATGTCCGGTCCGGCAATCGCCTGAATTGCCTCCTTGACCAACGGGTAATGGGTACACCCCAACACGATGCTGTCCACCCCCTGGGCGACCAGCGGTGCCACGTACCGTTGCAAGAGGGAAAATAGAGCCGGATGGTGGGACGGGTACCGTTCGATGTATTCCGCCAAACCCGGACACGGTTGGCGGACCACCTCGACGCCGGCGGCAAACCGTTCCACGACTTTCTCAAACAGCAGGCCCTGAAAGGTTGCCTGGGTCGCCAGCACCCCCACTTTGCCGGTCCGGCTGCCGGCTGCGGCCGGTTTTACCGCCGGTTCCATCCCCACAAACGGGAGCTGCGGATACACGGCGCGAAGATGGCACAGGGCGGCCGCCGAGGCGGTGTTGCACGCCACCACCACCACCTTGGCGGATCGTCGGATCAACTGGCCGGCGATGGCCGTAGCAAAACACCTAACCTCCCCGAGAGGCCGTGGCCCATAGGGGAGGTGGTGGTTGTCGGCATAATACAGGATGTTCTCGTGTGGCAGGAGGGACAGGAGCTCGGCCACGATGGACAGACCGCCCAAACCGGAATCCAGGACGCCGATGCAGCCCGCAGCCGACAGCTCCGTATTTTCCTGGGGTATACCTGCCATGGCCTGCCTTGCCGTGTTGGCGATGGGACCGCCCGCCGGATGGGTCCAGGCTCAGCGGCCACCGGAAAGCATGGCCCGGGCGTTCCACCCGCCCCGCAGGCTTTCCATACGGCCATCGAGTGCCGTATCCACATGACCGTCCGCGGTGGTCGCATACTCCGGCTGCAGCGGTCCCTGGGCGATATCGCCGGTGGCGGACGACCACGGTCCGGGGATGGCGCTGATATCGACCGATCGGCCGGCGGGCGACGGGGCGGCCGGTTGCTTGTACAGGTAGCGCCGGTTTTCGAAGGCGACGCGCGACTGGGCGATCTCGTCCATCATGGCGGGAGAAAAACGGGGCGACCGTCCGTAGACCGCGGAGAACCGGAGGGCATATACCCGGGCTTTTTCCGACAGCGGCAGCGAATCATATTCCTTTTCAGCCGCCATGGCCGAACGCATGTCCTCGCCTACCTCCCGCAGCTGAAGCGGGAGGACGTCGTAGCGCCCGGCTGCGGCCGGCGTGGAAAGTTGTGGGTCCAGAGCCGTTGGCGCCTGCGAAATCGTGGCCGCGCCATCCAGCACATTCCGGTCCGCCGGGCGGGACTGGTAGTCTCCGGCCGGAGCGACCGACAGCCACAGGGCAATGAGCGCCACGGTCCCCAACGCCAGCGGTCGAATTCTTCTGGCCATGTCAATCCTCCTGTAAAACAACCCTCACCGCCAGTTACATCGCCTCCGGTGCCGCCAGGCCCAGAATTTCCAGGCCATGGGCCAGGGTCAACCGAACCGCCTCCACCAGACCCATCCGGGCGGCGGTAAGCGCCGGGTCGTCGGTAATGAAGCGGTGGTTATCCTTGTCGGTATAGAGGCGGTTGAACAACGCCGACAACTCCAAAAGATAGGTGGCGATCAAGGACGGTTCGTTTTCGCGTTCCGCCGCCGCCATGGCGTCCTGGTATTCCGAAAGTTTCAAACACAATTCCTTGGCCACCGGATGGTTGAGCAGCTTCCAGGCCGGCGCCGAGGGCAGGGATTTGCCGTAGCGGCGCAGCATCGACGACAGCCGGGCGTGGGTGTATTGCAGATACGGCCCGGAATCCCCGTGCAAACTCAGCACCTTGTCCCACGTAAAAGCCACGTCCTTCATCCGCCGTTGGGTGAATTCGGAAAAAATCACCGCCCCCACCCCAACTTGTTCCGCTAACCTGTCGATGGTGGCTGTGACTTCCTCCGAGCGGGCGTTTTCCTGGATCAACGCTCTCGCCTTTTCCACCGCCTTGTCCAGCACATCCTCCAGGAAGATCACCCGACCCTTCCGGGTGGAACCGGTGGCGGCGGCGTCGCCAAACACCCCCGGAACGAAGGCCAGCATGCCGAACTTGAAGTGCTCACAATGCTTCGCCCAGT
>JAJBSZ010000279.1 GCA_020861125.1 Planctomycetota bacterium
GGACATTTTCGGCCGGAAAATTTACCATCTGAACGACATGCCGGAGCTGGCCAAATCCATGGGAGTGATCATGGGGGTCCTGACGGTGCCGGCGTCCGCGGCGCCGGCCGCGGCCAATGTCATGGTCGCCAGTGGCATCACCGGCATCTGGAACTTCGCCCCCGTAAAATTGGACTTGCCCGACGGGGTGGCGGTGGAGAATGTGGAATTGGTGAGTAGCCTGGCGGTCTTGTCAGTGAATATGAACGGAAGACAGGGGATGTTCCGGGACCAGTAAGGGGAGGTGGGACAACCACCGGGCACCCCCCGACAGGTGGCTGGCGCCACGTGAAGCGCGGAGTTCGATATGACCCGAAGCGGCGGCACGCCCATCTCCAACCGCGAGGACGATCTGACCCCGGAACTCTTCGACCGTATCTGCCGGTACATCTATGATCGGGCGAGAATTAACCTTACCCGGAACAAGATGGAGTTGGTGCGGGCCCGGTTCGGCAAGGTCATCCGCCAGCGCCAGATGTCCGGGTTCCGCGAATACTTCAAATGGATGCAGTCCGACGCCACCGGAGAAGCCCTCCGGGAGGTGATGAACGCCATCTCCACCAACCTCACCTCCTTTTTCCGCGAGAGCGATCATTTCGATTTCCTGTCCCGCTATTTCCTGCCGGAAATGGAAGCCCGCTTCGCCGGGCAGGGCGGGAAAGTACCGCTGCGCGGCTGGTCGGCGGGATGCTCGACCGGAGAGGAAGCCTATTCGCTGGCCATCACCATCTTCGAAACCCTGACGCGACCCGAGGATTGGGACGTGCGGCTGCTCGCCACCGACATCGATACGGAAGTGGTGGCGGCGGGCCAGCACGGCGTCTACCATCAGGACCGGCTGGCGGGGGTGTCCCACCTCATTCTTGCCAAATACACGGACAAATGTGTCGATGCCAAAGGCCGGCCGGCGTACCGGATGAAGAGCGGCCTGCGGGATCGGATCGCGTTCCGTCACCTGAATCTTTTCTGCGAATGGCCGTTCCGGAAAAAGTTCCACTTCATTTTCTGCCGCAATGTCATGATCTATTTCGACCGTTCCAACCAGGAAGAGCTTGTCAACCGCTTCTACGATGCGCTGGGTCCGGGCGGGTATCTCTTCATCGGCCATTCCGAAAGCCTGAGCGGTGTCAACCACCGGTTTGACTATGTCAAACCCACCATTTACCGGAAAACGTGACAAGTTCCTCCCCGCCCGACCAGCCGGGCGCCTGCCGCAAACGGTGACGGAGACGACCTGTCCAGTCCGCCGAATTTCCGCCGTTCGGCCCCTATTTAATCGTTGCAATGCGCCCGCCGTCATTTACAATACGGACGTCATTTCCGCCGCATTTCCTTGTGCCTGAGTTGTGAATGGGGACGCCATGGGACTGAGCATGGGTATCCGCAAACAGATTGGGCCGTTGGTGCCGTACCCTGGTGAAGCCGACTTCCTGCCGCCCGCCACACGATCTTCCTGAGCCAAAAAGCATACGCGGTCCGTCTCCGTAACGACGGACCGATTTCTTTGGGATGACGTTGCGAAGGAGCTGGACATGCCCAAGGTTCTCTGGTTTTTTGTCGCAGTGGCAGCCTTGATTCTCGGCTACGCCGTCTACAGCCTGGTGGTCGAACGGCTGTTCGGCGCCGATTTCGATCGGGACATGCCGGCGGACAAGCTGGCGGACGGCGTGGATTTCGTCAAACTGCCCACCGCCAAGGTTTTCCTCATTCAGTTGCTGAACATCGCGGGGGTCGGTCCCGTGTTCGGTCCCATTATGGGGGCTTTATACGGCCCTACCGCGCTTCTCTGGATCGTGCTGGGGTCCATCTTTGCCGGCGGTGTGCATGATTCCTTTTCGGGCATGCTGTCCGAACGGTACCTCGGAAAATCCACGCCGGAAATCGTCGGTTTCACCTTGGGCAACATCTTCCGGCAGATCATGCGGGCGTTTTCCATCGTCCTGCTGGTACTGGTGGGTGTGGTGTTCGTCACGGCTCCGGCGGGGCTCCTGCAGATGCTGACCGATATCGGTGCCATTTATTGGGTGGGCCTGATTTTCGCGTACTATTTTCTGGCCACCATCCTGCCCATTGATATTATCATCGGCCGGCTCTATCCGGTATTCGCGGTGGTGCTTATTATTATGGCGGTGGGAGTGGCCGGCGGACTGATCGTCCATGGTTACGAGTTTTACAGCTGGGCCGAATGGACCAACCAGCACCCGCAGGGACTTCCCATCTGGCCGCTCCTGTTTGTGACCATCGCCTGCGGCGCGCTGTCCGGATTCCACGCCACCCAATCCCCCCTCATGGCCCGGTGTCTGCCCGGCGAGAAGTGCGGCCGGAGCGTCTTCTACGGCGCCATGATCGCGGAAGGGATCATCGCCCTGATATGGGCCACCGCGGGCATGACCTTCTATCCCAGCGCGCAGGCCCTGCTGGACGCCGGCGCCCTATCCAACTCCGGCGGGGTAGTGCATCAGGTCTGCACCACGCTGCTCGGACCCATCGGCGGCGTCCTGGCGGTGCTCGGGGTTGTGGTGCTGCCCATCACCTCCGGCGACACCGCCTTCCGGGCGGCCCGCCTGACCATTTCGGACATCCTGGGGGTTTCGCAACGGCAGATCGGGCCCCGGATGATCATCGCCCTGCCATTGTTCATCATCGGCGTCCTGCTGTCGCAGGTTAATTTCGGCGTCATCTGGCGCTATTTCGGCTGGTCGAACCAGACCCTGGCCACCATCGTGCTCTGGACCGCCGCCGCCTATCTGGTGAAGCGCGGCGCCATCCACTGGATCGCCAGCATCCCGGCGACGATCATGACCGCCATCGTCGTCACCTACATCTGCATGGAAAAAATCGGGTTTTCCCTGCCGTATGATGTTTCCTGCCTCATCGGCTTCGCCGCTGCCGCCGCCTCCCTCATCGCTTTCTGCATGAAGTAGGGCTGGTTTACCGAAAACGTGAAGCTGGAACTGCCCTATCCGGAATGATCGCGCGTATCCGCCAGGCCGCGATGGTGGAGGACTTTCTCCACCATCCGGCGAAGGCGGTAGGTGGCGCGGGTGTCATTTGCGCCGGATGGAACCGGTGACCACCTGGTTGCGGCAGGTGCCGTCGCGGCAGAAGGCGGCGATGTTTCCCAGGGTGGTATCGGCGATATTGTCCATGGCGGTTTTGGTGAAGAAGGCCTGGTGGGCGGTGATCAGCACGTTGGGGAAGGTCAGCAGCCGGGCAAAGAGATCGTCCTGCAGCACCTGGCCGGAAAGATCTTCGAAAAATAGATCCGCCTCCTCCTCGTAGACATCCAATCCCAACGAACCCAAGTGGCCGGATTTCAGCGCCTCGATACAGGCGCCGGCATCCACCAGCCCGCCCCGGCTGGTATTGATAAGCATTGCCCCCGGCTTCATTTCCCGCAGGGTTTCCGCGTTGATCAGGAGGTGGGATTCGGGGGTGAGGGGGCAGTGCAGGCTGACGATGTCGGAACCGGCCAGCAATTCGGGGATGGACACGTAGGTGACCGTATCCTTGAGGTCGGTATTTTCATAGGGGTCGCTCGCCAGAATCTTGCAGCCGAACCCGTGCAGGATGCGGGCGGCCAGCGCACCGATTCTGCCGGTACCGATGATGCCGACGGTTTTGCCAAACATGTCGAAGCCCATCAGCCCTTCCAGGGAAAAATTGTTTTCCCGCACCCGGACGAAGGCCCGGTGGGTCTTGCGGTTCAGGGTCAGGATCAGGGCGATGGCGTGCTCGGCCACGGCGTGGGGGCTGTAGGCCGGCACCCGGTTGACGCATATTCCCAGCCGGTGGGCGCACCGGATATCGACATTGTTGAAGCCCGCCGCCCGCAGGGCGATAAGCTTCACGCCCTCTTTGGCCAGTTCCTCGATCACCGGTGCGTCCGCCACGTCGTTCACGAAAATGCAGATCGCCGGATAGCCATGGGCCAGGGAGGTGGTCTCCAGGGTGAGGCGCGGTTCGATGAAATGCAGATCAAGCCCGTATTTGCCATTGGTCGCGAGAAACGAGTCCCGGGTTGAGGTTCGGGTGGAGAAAACGAGGGTTTTCATGGCTTTCCTTTCGTAGCCGCACGGCTGCGGGCCGTGATCGGTAGTATCCTGTCAAGAAATGGTATGGAAACGGGCGGCAAGCACCAACGACAATCTCCGCTCCACCGCCCTGGGATACGTCGCCGGGCAGCAGCCGGCCGCCCGGCGGGTGCTCCTGATTTTGCCATTGTCTCCCCTGAGGTGGTCTGCTATACTGGTACTTCCTCATGACGGCCGTTCTGGTCGTCATGACTCTGTTTCCAGACGTGGATCGGTATTATGAGCAAATTCATATTCATCACCGGCGGTGTGGTAAGTTCACTCGGCAAGGGCGTCGTATCCGCTTCCCTGGGTCTCTTGCTCCGGGCCTGCGGCCTGAAGGTGTCGTTTCTCAAGTTCGACCCCTACCTCAACCGCGATGCCGGCACCATGAACCCCTACCAGCATGGCGAAGTTTTCGTTACGGAAGACGGGGCCGAGACGGATCTGGACCTCGGCCATTACGAACGCTTCGCCGACGTTACCCTTTCCCGCCGCAACAACATCACCACGGGACAGATCTACGGCGCCGTGCTGGAAAAGGAACGCCGCGGCGAATACGGCGGCGCCACCGTCCAGGTAATTCCGCACGTAGTCGACGCGATAAAGGAATGCATCCTCCGGGCCGCCGACCCGGGGGAAGTGGACGTCACGCTGGTGGAGCTGGGAGGCACCATCGGCGATATCGAAAGCATGCCCTTCGTCGAGGCCATCCGGCAGTTTATGCTCGAGCGTGGTAAAAACGAGTCGGTTCTCCTGCATCTGGTGCTGCTGTCCGCGCTGCCGGCCGGCAACCATGAACTGAAATCCAAGCCGGCCCAGCACTCGGCCCAAAAGTTGCGCGAATGCGGTCTGCACATGGATTTCCTGCTGTGTCGGTCGGAACGATCCATGCCGGAACCGGTTCGCGCCAAACTGGCGCTCCACACCAACGTCCGGCCGGAGCGGGTGATCGACGTGCCGGACGTCAAGCTGATCTACGAGGTGCCGGAACGCCTGCACGAGCAGAACCTGGACCGGATGATCTGCGATCGGCTGGAGATTCCCTGGCGCTCCATCGATATGGCCCCGTGGCGCGCGTTTGCCCGGGCGGTGCGTTCGGAGCAAGCGGTGCGCATCGCCGCGGTGGGCAAATATTCGGGGATGGCCGACTGTTACAAATCCCTGAATGAAGCCTTGCTCCACGCGGCGGCGGCGCGCGGGGCGCGTCTCGACCTGCAGTGGATCGACGCCGAGGAACTGGAGCGCGACGGTGCGGCGGCCAAGCTGCGGGATTTTGCCGGCGTGGTGGTTCCGGGCGGCTTCGGCTTCCGCGGCGCCATGGGGAAAATGGCGGCGATCCGCTGGGCGCGGGAGGAGAAGGTTCCGTATCTGGGCCTGTGTTACGGCCTGCAATGCGCGGTGGTGGAATACGCGCGGAACGTCTGCGGATTTCCCGACGCGGTGAGTGCCGAATGGCTGGAGGACGATGCGGCCGCCGATCGGGCCTGGGTAACCCTACTCGATAACCAGGGCCGGGCCACCCCCCGGGGCGGCACCCTGCGGCTGGGCGCGCAACCGTGCCTCCTGGCGCCGGACAGCCTTGCCGCCAAGGCGTACGGGACAGATCGTATCACCGAACGGCACCGGCACCGCTACGAAGTCAATCCGGACAAGGTGGCGGTTTTGGAAGAGCACGGCCTCCGCGTCTCCGGCCGCCATCCGGACAGCGGTTTGGTGGAGGTGATCGAACTGGCGGGGGACCAATGGTTCGTCGCCACCCAGGCCCACCCCGAATTCAAAAGCCGGCCGTTGCGTCCGCACCCCCTGTTCCTGTCGTTCATGGATGCGGCCCTGGCCCGGCGTCCCTAGTCCGGCGCCGGCAAGGGCGCCCGTACCGCGTCCGCCCGCGGCTGCCAAGGCGCGCCCGCGGCTGGTGGTTTTGCAAAAAGGAGAGGTATCGTGTTCCAGACCGTCGCCGTTCTTGATTATGGCTCCCAATATACCGGGCTCATCGTCCGCCGTCTGCGGGAACAACGGGTGCACTCGCGGCTTTTTGCCGGCACTGTCTCCGGCGCCGAGCTGGCCAAGGAAAACCTGGCCGCCATCGTGCTGTCCGGTGGTCCCAACAGTGTCTATGAAAAGAATGCGCCCAAATGCGACCCCGGGATCTTCGAACTGGGCATTCCCATTCTTGGAATTTGCTACGGGGCGCAACTGCTGGCCGTATCCCTCGGCGGCGAGGTCGGACCGTCGGGTGTTCGCGAATACGGCCGGGCCATGGC
>JAJBSZ010000005.1 GCA_020861125.1 Planctomycetota bacterium
ACCTGTTCAACCCACGGCCCAATGCCCTTAATGACAAGCGTCTACGGCAGAACGACATAGCGGTTTCCGCGGTGATCATCGCCATCGGTATCATCGCTGACATCAAGGCCAAACCGAGTCTCTTGGCATTCATCGCCCCGGGGTCTTCCTCCCAGGTTCGGCGGTATGCGTTGATCAGCCTTGCGTCCCTGCCCCTCGCCACCGGCAACCACCCGGATGTGACGGCCGCCCTCTACCCGTTGTTGGAGGACCCGGACTACGACGGTCTGGTCCGGTATGCCATTGCCGCGCTGGCGCCCCTGCCGCCTACCCGTGAGGACGAGGAGATTCTCCGCGGCCTGTTGCACAACCGTCATACCGGGGTGCGGGTGTTCGCCATGAACCAACTCTCCGCCCTGGATTCGCCGGTGAATGCCGAATTGATCCTGGAGTTCCTCAACGCCAGCGATCAGGACCTCAAGGAGGCGGCGCTGGACGCCTTATCCTCCATGCCGTCCACCGTCAATATCATCCTCAAAACCATCGACGAATCGCCCGGCAGTATCCGCGTCCAGGACATGGTGCGGATCCTGTCCCACCACCGCAACCGTATTACCCCGGAGCGGGCCCGAAACCGCATCCGCAAAATGCTGGAACTCCAGGGCCGAGGCGACAAGCGGTTCGAACTGAATTGGGAATCCCTGAAACAGCTCAAACCCGAGGTGTTGCAGGCGGAGATCCTGAAGATCGCCGACAAAGCATTTTCCGATTCTGAATACGGCTTGGCCGCTTTCAACCTGTCGCTGCTGGATCGGGGCGGACTCCTCACCGGGCCGCTCCGGTATCGGCTGATGCTGGCCTATCTCAAGACCTCTGCCAAATCCCGGTCGCGGAGCAGCCGGGCGGCCGATCCGGCGCTGGAACAGGCGGCCCGGCTGCTGGCGGAGAACCCGCGGGAATTCAAAGCCAACCTCCTGGCCGAAAAAATTCTCACCGACGAGGAATACCTCTACCTCGGCTTCCACTTCGCCGAACGGTTGAATGAAGAGCGGCGTTTCGGTGCCGATCTGCTGCGGCACGTCATCCACCGCTGGCCCCGCCGGCAAACCGCCAAGGCAGCCCGGCAGAAGCTCCAGCTGGAAGGGCATGCCGAATTCTAGCCAATCCGTTCCATACCGTCACCTCTTCCCGAATGGGCTAACACCATGCTTCGTACCGCCGCGCTCTTCCTGGTGATCCTGGTTGGTTTTCTGGTGCCGGCGGACCCGGCCGCTGCGGCCCAGCCGGACTTTTTCCGCACCTATACCCTTTTCGATCTGGCTGAATGCCTGGACCGTTTCACGGAACGGGAGCTGTTCGAGGCGATGCACGCCCGGGTGTTTGTCGAAAAGACCGCCGCCGATTATTTCACGCTGGCGCTTCTCCACCACCATGGGTTCGGAACGCCCCGCGATGCCGCCGCCGCCGTCCGGTGGTACCGGGAGGCGGCGGCGGCCGGGTACCGGTTCGGAGACCTTGGCGACGAGACCGATCAGGCCCTGATGGAGCTGAGCGCTGTCCTCGAAGATACCGGCGAACCGCCGGATTCGCCGCCGACCCCGACCTCGGCGACAGTAACGGCGGCTGAGATGCGGCGCCAGTCGGAGCGCCACTGGCGCGGTCTGGGAGCGTCCCTGGATTGGGAAGCGGCGCGGGATTGGCTGCTCCGATCGGCGGAGGCGGGCGACCGCGAAGCGATGGCAATGGTGGCGGTCCGCTACGCCGACGGGATCGACGCGTTTCCACGGGATATTGCTGCTTCCCGGCGCTGGTACCTCCGGCTGGCGGAGGAGGGCGAGGCGGCGGACCCGGTGTTTCTCGGTGACGCCTACCGCGACGGCGACGGCGTGGAACGGGATCCCGTGCGGGCGGCGGCACTGTACCGGGAGGCCGGACGGAACGGTTCGCTCACCGGCTGGCTGCGGCTCCGTGATTTGGGACGGTCGGATCCGGCGCTGGTGGACGAAGACACCGCCGCGGAAATCGACCGGCATCTCGACCTGCAGCAACAGGCCGTCGCCGCCTCCACCGCCGGCACCGCCCAGCCGTTAGCCGAATACGCCGACAGTTATTACCATAAGGGTTTGGCAGTGTATGCCGCCCCGGAGCCGGATTTTCTCCAAGCCGGGTTATTTTTTGCCGATGCCGCCGGGTTGGGCACCACCATTGCGGACAACCATTTCCTCCTCGGCTGGATCCAGGAGTTCGGCCTGGCCGGAGAAGTGAATCCCTATGGTGCCGGAAAAAGCTACCGCCATGCCGCCCTGCTCGGCCACGGCCCAGCGAGTGTTCGGCTGGCGGCTCTCTATGCCGCCGGGCGTGGCCTGCGGCGATCCGCCCGCGAGGCCCTGCGGTGGTACGAGGTGGCCGCAGCGGCGGGGGAGGACGTGCCGGAGGAACTGGTGGCATCTTTGCGCCAGGAAGTGGCGGCGGCAACGGCGGAGGAATGGGACACGCCCGCCTTCCGGCAACTGGTGGAAAAGGCCCGCTACCGGGCATCCTTCAAGCGCTAGCTGATGTTTCCCAAAGAATGCCGTCCACCGATCGCAGGGTCCCCGGGGTGGCGGCAGGGGATACCAGTGGGATGGACGTTCTCGAGGTGAAGGCGGAGGGCGGGACGCGCGAGGCGGCGGTAACCGGGATATTTATTTTCCGTACAACATGCTGCCTGCACACTGACGATCTCCTGGTCGGGTGTACTTCCTGATCGGATCAGTCGGCGGGTTGGATGCAGGTGGAACGGCTAATGGTCCTGCTGTTTTTTGTAAGTCGGTGCATGGGTCCGGCTGTGGCTGTGACGGAGGCTTTCGGTTGTTGGAAAAACTGACGCGGGCCTTTCCCATCCTTCTGCTGACGGTTGGACACGGGGCGGTGGATTTTTACATCGGGCTGCTGCAGGTGGTGGCGCCGGGACTGGCGGTCTACCTCGGGCTTCCCCTCGGCCAGCTGGTGTTCCTGATGGGTGCGGCCAACCTGCTGAACAACCTTACCCAACCCCTGACCGGCTACCTCATGGGACGGCGCAATTTAGCCTGGGTGTTGTGGGGAGCGGTGATGCTGTCGGCCCTGCCGGCGTTCATGGGGTTTGCCGGCGGTATCGTGTCCTTGTCGGCGCTGGTGCTGGCGGGGGCGGTCGGCACCGGCCTCTACCATCCGGAGGGCGCGCTGTCCGCCCATGAGGCGAGCGGCGACCGGGCCTATCTCGGCGTGCCGTTGTTCATGGCTGGCGGCGCCGCCATCTATGCCGTGGGAACTCCCCTCAGCCTTTGGATCAGTGAACACCGCGGTTTTCCCGCCCTAGCCTGGCTGGCGTTGCCCGGCCTGATCGTTGGCGGGGTGTTTCTCCTCCGCCACCGGCACCTGAAACATACCCATCCGTCGGTGGTTCTCCGGCCGCGGTCCCGACGCCTCAGCCGCAACCAGCCGGGCGACCTGTCCTTCTGGCCGCTCCTGGCGGTGGCGACCTGCCTGATGGTGGGCAGCGGGTTGTTCCTGGCCATGCTTTCCAGCCACTACGAACTGCTGTTCGGACCCGGGGCGCGCGCCTGGTCGTCGTGGGTGCTGATGGTGGTGGGCTTTGGCGGATCCCTTTGTTCTTTTCTCTGGAGCGCTCTGACCCGCCGCTTCGGGTTTTTCCCGGTGGCGCTGGTCACCCAGGTCGCCGCCTGCGGCTGCTTTTTGCTTCTGGCCGTTCCGTCTTCCCCCGCCATGGGATTTCTCTTCGCTATGCCGCTGAGTCTCGTGTACCCGAATGCCGTCTTCCCGGTAGCGGTGACCCTGGCCCGCAACACCGCCGGCATGACCCAGGGTTTGCGCACCAGCATCATCATGGGCGGCACTTCGGGCCTTTCCGCCATCGCCGTCATGGCTGCCGGTCGGCTGATCGACCGCGGCGTTCCCACCGCCTCCCTCATGGTGTTCATCGCCCTATGCAGTCTGGCGGCGGCGGTGTTGTCGGCGTGGCAATTGCTCCGGCGGCGGCCCGCCCCCGCCATATAAAACCGCCTGTGCCGTATCCCCGTCGGATTCTTTATCGCCTCAGCCCCATCATGGGCGCCACTCCCCGCCTCTCCGCCATCGCCGTCATGGCGGCCGGCCGGTCGATCGACCGCGGTTTAAGCGACAGCACTACGTCAGCGGCTCTTCCTCTTTTTTTCCCATCGCGGTAAATGGCGGTTGACAACCGGCCGGCATGGGGTATAGTACACCTGTCAGACATGTGATAGCAGGCAGGTTATACCCCAACGGGAAGACAGGCGCCCAATGACCGACAAGGACCCCGCCATCGTTCCTCTCTCCAGCAAAAGTTCCGTCGCCATCGTCTCCGAGAAGCTGGAGGAACTGCTGCTGGCCGGGTTCTGGCAGCCGGACGAGAAGATGCTGTCGGAGGCCGACCTCGGCGCCCGCTTCAACGTCGGGCGATCCACCATCCGCGAAGCGCTGAATATGCTCAAGGCCAAGCAGCTGGTCTATACCGTGCCCGGCCTCGGCACCTTCGCCGCCGATCCGGCTGCCGTCGGTGTCCCGTCCGGCATCGCCTATGTTCCCGATCCCAAAAGTGAGAAGGATCTGGTGAATATCATGGAGCTCCGCCTGAGTCTGGAGCCGACCAATGCCCTTTTCGCCGCCCGGCGCGCCACCGCCGCCCAGCTGGAGGAGTTGGTACAGCGGCACCGGGAACTCGGCGCCACCACCCGCTCCGCCCTGTTCGCCGAGGCGGACCTCGAGTTCCATCTCCTGATCGCCCGGGCCGCCGCCAACCCTCTGTTTCTCGACGTCATGCACATGGTGAAGACGTTTCTTCTCGAACAGCAGATCCTGACCTCGCAGGAGGAGCGGCGGCGCAGCCAGGCCGGCCGATTCCACGAGCAACTGGTGGACGCCATCGGCCGCCGCGACGAACGGCAGGCGGAGGCGGTGATGCGCGAACACATGGACGACACCTACCGCTATATTCGCAAGCTGGCCCTCCGGGGCGCTCCGCCGTCCGGCCGCTGGCCGAAACGGCGCGCGGCCGGAACGGGTCGCCCCGCCCGCGGCCGGAAGGGGCTGTCACCCACAAAATGATCCGGGACGCCGTCCCGGTCGACGCGGCCACCGACGGCGTCTCCGCCGACCGGGACCGCGAATACCCTTAGAACAGGAGTGCAGGAATGGACAAGAAAACGGTGGAGTTGCTCAAGGAAAAAGCCAAACGCGTCCGCGTCGGCGTCATCGAGGCCCTGGGGCTGGGCAAGCCCGGCCATCTGGGCGGCTCCATGTCCGCAGCGGATCTGATCGCCGTCCTCTACTACTACAAGATGCGGATCGATCCCAAGAACCCGGCCGACCCCAAGCGGGATCGGTTCATCATGTCGAAGGGCCATTCGGTCCTGGCCCAGTATGCGGCCCTGGCCGACCTGGGCTATTTCCCCTGGGAGGAGCTGTCCCGCACCAAGACCCTAGGCGGCCTGCTGCAGGGTCATCCGGAGATCGAGACCCCCGGCATCGAGGCCAACACCGGCTCCCTCGGCCAAGGTCTTTCGGTGGGCGTCGGCATGTGTCTGGCGGCGAAAATGGACAAGGCCGACTGGCGGGTCTACGTCATCACCGGCGACGGCGAGCTGGCCGAAGGCCAGATCTGGGAGGCTGCCACCGCCGCCGCCCACCACAAGCTGAACAACCTGCGGGTGCTGGTGGATGCCAACGGCATCTGCGCCATGGGCCGGGTCTGCGACCGCTACAACGTCGGCGACCTCGACACCATCGCCGCCAAGTTCACCGCCTTCGGCTGGAATGCCGTGACCGTGGACGGCCATGACGTCGAGGCGGTCGGCAATGCCCTGGACGCCGTCGATGCGGTGACCGACCGTCCTTCCGCCATCATCTGCCGCACCGTCAAAGGCAAGGGCGTCTCCTTCGCCGAAGACACCAACGCCTACCACAACAAGGCCATGGAAGAGGACACCCGCGCCCAGGCGCTGGCTGAAATCAACGGCTAGGCGGTTCCCTTTTCTCAACCCATTCTTCACACGGAGAAATTCATGAGCAAGACCAGTCAGCGTGTCGCCTACGGTGAGGAGCTCCTCGCCATCTGCCGGGAAAACGATCGGGTCGTGGTGCTGGACGCCGATCTCTGCGGCGGCACCCAGTCCGCCATCGTGGAAAAGGGCAAGCCGGAAGCCTTCATCGAAATGGGCATTGGCGAACAGAACATGATCGCCGCCGCCGCCGGATTGGCCCTGGCCGGGAAGATCCCGGTCTGCAATTCCTTCGCCGTCTTTGCCGCCGGCCGCGGCTTCGAACAGATCCGCCAGAGCGTATGCCTGCCCGGGTTGCCGGTCAAGGTGGTCGGCGGCGG
>JAJBSZ010000024.1 GCA_020861125.1 Planctomycetota bacterium
GGGTACCTCGGGTCACCGGTGGACCATGCTGTCGGTGGGGCAGAAGTCGTCCGTCAGCAGCGGCACGTCGTCGGTGGGTGGCCGCAGCGCCAGTTGCCGCGCCACCACGTCGTCCAGCTGGGTATGGGCCAGGTATTTGTTTTTAATTGCCCGGTAGCGGCGCTGGATGTCCCGCGGCTGGTAGTGCGGCACCCCGGATTTGGTGGCAATCAGGATGATGTTTTCGCCGTGGCCGGAGCGGGTGCGCGGGAACACGTAGAGGCTGCCGCCGTCCGGCTGATCCGTGCCGTAGACGGATTCGATGGTCTTATAAACCGAACGGAACAGGCGGCTGTGATCGATGCCGGTCCGGGGCCGCTCGAAAGCGCTGATGACGTTGATGACCATGATGCCGTCGTCGGTCAGGCGATCGCGGATGCTGGTGAAAAATTCCTGCGTGATGAGATGCTTGGGAATCCGGCCGCCCGACGAATACGCATCCATGATGATATAGTCCCACTTCTTGTCCGCCGGCTGTTGTTCGACATACATGCGGCCGTCCAGGACATGGGATTTGATCACCGGGTCGCTGGAGAAGGGATACTTGAACCACTTCTCCGCCAATTTGAACACCCAGGGATCGATATCAACCACATCAATGGATGCCACCTCGTCCGGGTAATTTTCCTTGAACATCCGCGGTCCCACCCCGCCGCCGCAGCCGAGGATCAGCATGTCCTTGGGCGCATGGCCGGAGAGCACCAGGCCCAGGTGGAGGAGATCCACGTAACCGCAGGCGGTCTGGGCCGGAGGCGGGGTCAGGGCGCGGATGCGGTGTTCGGCATCCTCCCACCGGTTTTCCTCGAGAATAATGCCGCTTTCGATGAGGTTGTTGAACATCATCAGCCGGGCCGGCAGGCGGTAGGGAGCGATCTGGCTCCGTCCGTCCACGATGGTAATAAAGTGGTAGGCCGATTCCTTGACCTCCAGGAGGCTTTCGTCGTCCGGGGTGCGGACCAGCGGCGTTTGGGCGCCGATGTAACCGCCGCCGATGCCGATGAGGGCGAGGACGGTACCGACCTTGCGGAATACGGAACTCCCCTTGAAAAAGCAGAACACGGCGATCAGGGCCAACACCACCCCGACGCCGTAGACGATGGCGGACGTGCCGATGAGCTCAACCAGGACGAAGGAGACGAGGAACGTCCCGACGATGGACCCGAGGGTGGAGATGGCGTACAGGGAACCGGCGACGGAGCCGAGGGCGGACACCTGGCTGGCGGCCAGCCGGATGCCGAAGGGACTGACCATACCCATACAGATGGACGGCGGAGCGAAGAGGACGAGGCTCGCCAGAAGGGTGCGGTAGCGGACGTCGATGCTTTCAAAATCGTTCAGCCAGGCGCAAAAACCGGGGGCATAGCCGGGGATGGCCAGATCCAGCAGCGCAGCGACCAACAGGATGATGCCGAGGGTCTCCACCTTGGGCGAGCGGTCGGCGATGCGGCCACCACCCCAGTACCCGACGGAGAGAGCGAGCATGAATACGCCGATGATCGAACCCCACACGTAAATGGTCGAACCGAAATGCGGCTCCACCAACCGGGCGCCAGCCATCTCCAGCCCCATGAGCGCGGCGCCGGAGGTGAAAACCACCAAATACAGGGACAGGGGGTCGATGGCCCGGCTCACGTTGGCGTTGTCCTCGACCATCCGGCCGGACTCGCCGGCCACACCCGTCTTGCTTGGCTGCTGCTTTGCCACTGGTATCCTCCCCTGCCGGACCGCGTTGGGATCGGCCGTAAGCGATTGGACGTTATGGTATTCAGAAACAGACGGATTCTTCCCGTTGGGGAAGAATCACCGGAACACACCCTATCATAATGCCCCCGGGACGGACACGCAAGGGCCTGCCGTAAAGATTATTCCGTGCCGACGGGCACATCCAGACCGGGCGAGTCGCGGCCGCGGGATACCTTTTCCGCCGGGCCGAAAAGATTTTCCTTGCAAACGGGGCGCGGATCGGGTTGTATGACGGGAACGCAACCCGCGCCAGGTGGGTTGGTTTTGTTGTTTCTCGAGCACACGAGGTAGCGTTTTCCCATGAGTGACCCCAAGGGCACTCCGCTGGGACGGGTCAGAAACATCGGCATCATCGCGCACATCGACGCCGGTAAGACCACCACGTCCGAGCGGATTCTATTTTACTCCGGCAAGGAACACCGCATGGGCGAAGTCCATGACGGTACCGCCGTGATGGACTTCATGCAGGACGAGCAGGAACGCGGCATCACCATCTCCTCCGCCGTCACCACCTTCTCCTGGCTCGACCATCAGATCAACCTTATCGACACCCCCGGCCACGTGGACTTCACCGCCGAAGTGGAGCGCAGCCTGCGTATCCTGGACGGCGCGGTGTGCGTATTCTGCGCGGTGGCGGGCGTGCAGGCCCCGTCCGAGACGGTGTGGCGGCAGGCGGACAAGTACCATGTGCCCCGCATCGCCTTCATCAACAAACTCGACCGAGCCGGCGCCGACGCCGAGCATGTGGTGGCGGACATCCGCGACCGCCTCGGCGCCAATCCCCTGCTCCTCCAGATACCGGTGGGTCGTGAAGACGGCTTTACCGGCGTCATCGACCTGATCGAACACCGTTACCTGACCTTCGACGGCGACCAGGGCGAGACGGTCACGGAACACCCGATCCCGGAGGAATTCGCCGAGGAGGCGGAGATCCTCGGCCAGGACATCATGGAAAAGGCGGCCGACGCCAGCGAGGAGCTGACCGGCAAGTTTTTGGAAAACGGCTCCCTCACCGTTGCGGAAATCCGGGAGGGCCTCCGCCTTCTGACTCTGTCCCGGCGCATCGTGCCGGTCCTCTGCGGCACCAGCCTCCGCAACAAGGGCGTGCAGCCGTTGCTGGATGCGGTGGTCTACTACCTGCCGAGCCCCAAGGACATGCCGCCGGTGATCGGCCACAAGCCGGGCCATCCCGAGGAAACGGTCGAGTGCCATCCGGTCCGCAAGGAAAAGGCGGTGGCCCTGGTGTTCAAAATTACCGACGACGCCCACGGCCCGCTGGCCTTCGTCCGTATCTATTCCGGGGAAGTCGCCGAGGGGATGCGGATGGTCATCGCCGCCAGTGCCCGCAAGGAGCGCATCGCCCGCATCTGGCGCATGCACGCCAACCACCGGGAACAAATCAAGTCGGTGGGTCCGGGCGAAATCGTCGGCATCTCCGGCCTGAAATTCGCCGCCACCGGCGACACCCTGTGCGACGAATCGCGGCTGGTGGAACTCGAGCCGCCGAAATTCCCGGCCACGGTGATCTCGGTGGCGGTGGAAGCCAAATCCAATGACGATCGCGACAAGCTCATGGACGTCATCGCCCGCTTGGAGCGGGAGGACCCCACCTTTACCCACAAGGTGGACGACGAGACCGGCCAACTCATCCTCTCCGGCATGGGCGAACTGCACCTCGAGGTACTGACCACCCGCATCACCCGGGACTACCGGGTACCGGTAAATACCGGTTCGCCTCGGGTATCCTACCGCGAAGGCGTCACCAGGGCCGCCGTCGGCCGCGCAACGTTCGATCAGGTGATAGCCGGCAAGGGCAACTACGCCGACGTGACGGTGGCAGTGGCGCCGGAAGGGGAGGAACTGGTGCCCCGGGTGGAACTGAACCTTCCCGAGGGACAGTATCCCCTGCCCGTCACCACCGCCATCGCCGCCAGCATCCGGGACGGTTTCATCTCTGGCCCGCTGGGCGGGTACCCCATCATCCATACCCTGGCCCGGGTGGACAAAATCGCGTCGCGGGAAAACGAGCTCACCGAAGTCGCCGCCGCCGCCGCCGCCGAGAAAGCCATGCGCGACGCCATGCACAACGGCGGCGCCATCCTGTACGAACCGGTGATGTCCCTGGAGGTCACCGTCCCGGAGGAGTTCCTCGGTAACATCATCCACGACCTGAACGGCCGCCGGGCCGAAATTGCCGAGGTGGGCCAGATCGGCCAGCTCCGTTTTGTCAAAGCCACGGTCGCCCTGGCCGAAATGTTTGGCTACGCCACCACCGTCCGTGGGTTGTCCGGCGGGCGGGCCGACTACTCCCTCGAGCCCTGCGCCTACGCGCCGGTGCCGAAAAACCGGATGAAAGAGATCCTCGGGTACGATCCGGAGGCGACGGGATGAACGCCCTGCGAAACCGTGCCTCGTTGGTGGTTACGCTGGTAGTGACGCTGGCGGTAGTGTCCGCCGCCGTGGCCGGAGAAGAGGAACCAGCCGTATCGGCCTTCTCCCCGGCAGCGACGCGGTATTTCGATATAGCCGAAAACCTGCGCCGCCGCTGCCTGGATGGAGCGTCAACGGCCATCCGGAATGCACTGGCGGTAACCAGCGACGACGATGCCCTCTACCGCCTGCGCCTGGCCCGGGCGTTGTTACTCCTCGGTCCGGAGGAATGGGACACGGCGCTCACGGCCCTCCAGGGCTGGGACTTTTCGCCGACGGTGCATGAAGCGGAACGACTCACCGCCATCGGCGATGCCTGTCTGCGTTTTCTGGACCAACCAGGGCAAGCGGTGGCCGCCTACGAGGAAGCCTTGCGGTATTGTGAGGACAATGCCTTTTCGGGACTGCAAGTGGTTTTGGTGAACGCCCTGTTTTCTGCCTACGCCAGTCATCCCGATCTTTTTGACAGCGGACGGATGCAGGAGTACCTCCTTCGGCACCAGATGCTGGCGGTGACGCCCCGCACGAAACTTCTGGTCATCGCCAGAGGCATCTACGCCGGCTCCCTCGGCAACGACGCCGAAGCCCGGGCCGAGGCCCGGTATCTGGACCAGCAGGCGGGCGACGGTTGGTCCGGCAGGTATGTGCGGTTCCTGGGCGCCGAGATTTGGGGTTGGCTGGGGGATGTGGAAAAGGTGGTGTCGGTTATTGAACCGCATATGGTCTCGGACGAGGCCAACGGCTGCTCGCGCCAAAGCTTCCGGGCCCAGTGTGATTTTCTCCGGAAATCCCCGGCCTACGACGCCATCCGCGACGACGAACGGTTTATCGCCCTGTGGGAACGCCTCGCCGCCTACGAACCGCCGGCGCAATGCGATGCCCCCTGAGGCGCCATACTATATATTGGAAAACGCGAGTCTTTCACGATAGGAGAAATAAGCAATGGCCAAGGAAAATTTCGTTCGCAAGAAGCCCCACATCAACGTCGGCACCATCGGCCACGTGGACCACGGCAAGACCACCCTTACCGCCTCCATCACCGCCGTCTCGGCCGCCAACTACGGCGGCGGCAAGGTCATCTCGTACGACGAGGTCGCCAAGGCCTCGGAGTCCCAGGGCCGCCGCGACCCGACGAAGATTCTGACCATCGCCACCTCGCACGTGGAGTATGAGTCGGAACAGCGCCATTACGCCCACGTCGACTGCCCCGGCCACGCCGACTACGTCAAGAACATGATCACCGGCGCGGCGCAGATGGACGGCGCCATCCTGGTGGTGGAAGCCCCGTCCGGGCCGATGCCCCAGACCCGCGAGCACATCCTGCTGGCGCGGCAGGTGGCGGTGCCGAAGATCATCGTGTTCCTCAACAAATGCGACCTGATGAAGGACGAGCCGGACCTGGTGGACCTGGTGGAGATGGAAGTGCGCGACCTCCTCACCAAATACGGTTACCCGGGAGACGACGTGCCGATCATCCGCGGCTCGGCCCTCAAGGCTATCGAAGACCCGAAGGCGGACGACACCGGCGTCAAGGAACTCCTGGCGACGATGGACGCCTATTTTGACATCCCGCCGCGGGAAGAGGACAAGCCGTTCCTGATGCCCATCGAAGACGTGTTCTCGATCAAGGGCCGCGGCACGGTGGTTACCGGCCGTATCGAGCGCGGCGTGGTGAAGATGCAGGACAAGATTGAGATCGTCGGCCTCGGCGATACCCGCGAGACCGTGTGTACCGGCGTCGAAATGTTCCAGAAGACGCTGGACAAGGGCATGGCTGGGGACAACGTTGGTGTGCTGCTGCGTGGTATCGAAAAGAAGGACGTGACCCGCGGCATGGTGCTGGCGGCGCCGAAGTCGATTCTGCCGCACCGGAAGTTCAAGGGCGAGGTGTATGTCCTGACCGCCGATGAAGGCGGCCGGCACACGCCGTTCTTCACCGGCTACCGCCCGCAGTTTTATTTCCGGACCACGGACGTGACCGGTCAGGCGCTGCTGCCGGACGGTGTGGAGATGGTGATGCCGGGCGACAACGTGCAGATGAACGTGGAGCTGATCACCCCGATCGCCATGGAGTCCCAGCTGCGGTTCGCCATCCGCGAAGGCGGCCGGACGGTGGGTTCGGGCGT
>JAJBSZ010000353.1 GCA_020861125.1 Planctomycetota bacterium
GGCCCGGTTCGCCAGCGCGGCGGATCGCCAGGCCACCCGGCGCCGGCTGGAAGACGACGCCCCGCTCCAGACCCTGCAGAACGTGATGGACCCCATTTTCACCCAGGATCACCGCTGAGCCGGCCCGACCGCCTTCCGCCTTCCGCCTTTCGCCTTTCGCCATCCGCCTTCCGCCTTCCGAAGACGCCACCGGTGACGGGTCGTCGTTTCCGGACGTCGATCGCGATGGCCTCCCTTCGCCTGACAGATACCGGTTTCTCCCTCGATCGCAGTCTTCTCGCCCGTAGACCCCTTCTCTCCTCCACCCCTCCCGCTTTCCTCTGTACCACAGCAGGAGCACGGCTCCCTTCTGGCCCGGCCCGCCACACGACCAAGTGGGCGTGAGCGCTGACCGTGACCGGCGGGCGACCGGCGAGAGGTCTTGCCTTCCCGTTTCGTTCACTCCAGAAAACCCGGCTTTGCCACCGCATCACCGGCAACCGGAAAGATCCGATTCCGGCAAAATTTTCGGAATGATACGGCATGGTCGTTAATAATATACGAGTATGTTAACGGTATGTTTTTTTGACGTGAATTTTCGGACCGGTGCCTTCTATGCCCACGCCTGAGGTTTCAGACAGTGCCACGGCCTGGTATGCCGAGAGTGTCGCCGCCACCCTGGACGGGTTGCGGACCGATGCCGAGCGCGGCCTGGAGGAGGCAGAAGCGGATCGGCGGCTGGCGCGGTTCGGGCCGAACCATCTGCCCGAGGCCCCCAGACCGGGGGTGGTCAGGCGCTTTTTCCGGCAATTCAACAATATGCTGATCTACGTCCTCTTGGCGGCGGCGGGGCTGACCCTGTACATGGGACACTACCCGGATACAGTGGTGATTCTCCTGGTGGTTTTCATCAATGCGGGCATCGGGTTTATTCAGGAAAATCGTGCCGAGGCGGCAATTGACGCCATCCGGAACCTCCTCTCGCCCGAAGCGCACGTGATCCGCGGCGGCGCGCGCCGGGATGTACCGGCCGACCGCCTGACCCCGGGGGATCTGGTGCGGCTCCAGCCGGGCGACAAGATCCCGGCGGACCTCCGTCTCATCGCTACCGCCAACCTGAAGATAGAGGAGGCGGCGCTGACCGGCGAAGCGGAAGCGGCCGACAAAGGTACGGATCCGCTGCCGGCCGGGACGCCCCTGGCGGACCGCAGCAACCTCGCCTTTTCCGGCACCAGCGTCGCCGCCGGCACCGGTCTCGGCGTGGTGGTGGCGGTGGGCGTGGGCACGGAGATCGGCGGCATCAACCGGCTCATGAACGAGGTGGAAACGCCCACCACTCCGCTCATCCGGCAGATGAACCACCTGAGCACGGTGATTTCCGTGGTCATCGTCCTGGTGGCGCTGGCGGTCTATGCCGTGGGCTATTTTTTCCGCGACTACGAGCCGGACGTCCTCGCCCTGTCGGTGATCGGTCTGGCCATCGGCGCCATTCCGGAAGGGTTGCCCGCCATCATGTCCATCATCCTGGCGGTGGGGGTGCAGAGCATGGCCAAACGCAAGGCCATCGTCCGCAACCTGCCGTCGGTGGAAACCCTGGGCTCGGTGACGGTGATCTGCACCGACAAAACCGGCACCCTGACCCAGAACGAGATGACGGTGACCGATCTCGTCACCGGCGCCGGCACCTACGGGGTGAGCGGCCGCGGCTACGCGCCCGAGGGCGCGGTGCTCCGGGACGGAACGCCCGTGACCGCCGGCTCGGTGCCGGTCCTGGATCGGCTCATCACCTGTTTTGCCGTCTGCAACGATTCCACCATAATTCAGGAACCGGACGGCCGCTGGACCCTCCGGGGCGAGCCGACGGAAGGGTCCTTGCAGACCGTCGCCCGCAAGGCCGGCCTGCCGCGGGTGGTGCCCGACCGCCTCGACACCATCCCCTTCGATTCGCAGTACAAATACATGGCGGTTCTGGTGGACCGGGACGGCTCCCGGCTGGCCCTGGTCAAGGGCGCGCCGGACCGGCTGCTGGAAATGGCGGACCGGGAGGAGGGAGCCGCCGGTCTGGAACCGGTGCGGCGCGCCTTCTGGGAGGACGAGGTCTCCCGCCTGGCAGCCCTGGGCCGGCGCACCCTGGCCGCCGCCTATAAACCGCTGCCGGACGGCACCGACGAGCTGCGGCCGGAGGATCTCGCCGGCGGGTTGATCCTCCTCGGTTTGGCCGGCATCGTGGATCCGCCCCGGCCCGAGGCGATGGCCGCGGTCCGGGAATGCCAGGACGCCGGCATCACTGTCAAGATGATCACGGGCGATCACATCGACACCGCCCTCGCCATCGGCTGCGAAATGGGCATCGGCGACGGCGAGCACGGGCTGGAAGGGCGCGATATCGACGCGATGGACGGCGAGGAACTGCTGCGGGCTGCGGTGGCCTATGACGTCTTCGCCCGCACCAGCCCCGCCAACAAACTGCAACTGGTCAAGGCGCTCCAGGCCGACGGCAACGTCGTCGCCATGACCGGGGACGGCGTCAACGACGCCCCCGCCCTGCGCATGGCCGACGTCGGCGTCGCCATGGGCATAAAAGGGACCGAAGTCACCAAGGACGCGGCCGAAATCGTGCTGGCCGATGACAACTTCTCCACCATCGCCGCTGCGGTGGAGGAGGGCCGCAAAGTCTACGACAACCTCAAGAAAACCATCCTTTTCATCCTGCCAACCAACGGGGCGGAATGCTTCCTGATCATGGCCAGCATCCTGTTCGGGACGCTTCTGCCCCTCACTCCTGTCCAGATCCTCTGGGTCAACATGGTGACCGCCATCACCGTGTCCATGGCCCTGGCCTTCGAGCCGCTGGATCCGGACGTCATGGCCCGGCCGCCCCGCGACCCGGCGACGCCCATTCTGGACGGATATTTCCTGTGGCGGATTTTCTACGTCTCTGTGCTCATCGGTGGCTCGTGCCTGCTCCTGAGCGTCTTCCTGCATGACCGGAGCCGGCTGGACGACGCCAGCGTTCGCACCGTCACCATGCAGGCCATCATTTTTTGCCAGATGTTTCATGTTTTCAATAACCGGAGCATCCGCCGCTCCGCCTTCAGCGGCGGCTTTTTCAATAATAAAATCGTATTTCTGGCTATCGCCCTGGCGCTGGCCCTGCAGCTCGGCATCACCTATATTCCCTTCATGAACCGGGTCTTCGCCACCACCCCGCTGCCGGCCCGCGCCTGGCTGTGGCCGCTGGCCCTGGGAATGATGGTGTTCGCCATCGTGGAAGGGGAAAAATGGATACTGCGTCGGGTTGATGCCCGGAGGGAACGGCCGGCACGGCGGACCAACCGCCGGCGGACCACTGGGCTGACCCCCACCGCCGCCGCACCGGGAGACCAGGGAAGACCGCTGGTCAGACGCGGGAGACCCCCGGTACCTAATTCCTCGACAACCGGGCGCTGGGCGACTGCCACGGCACGCTGCTGGCCCGGGCCGGCGGCGAGGGCGGCGACCGGTTGGCACCGGTGGCGGGTCTCGCCTACCGGCTGCTCGCCCCACGGGTGCACCACGAATTTCTGGCAAATTTTTACCGGAGCGGCAGCCGGGTGAAGTTTGCCGTGCATCATCACCTGCGGATCGCCTTGTCGGTGACCGCTGTCATCCGCGAGCTGCGGCGCGAGGGGGAAGGAGTTGTCGCGCTGGTGGAGTTTACGGTGCCATAGGCCCAAGGAGACAGAATGGACACATTGAAAGCGCTGGGCGAACGACGAAGCGTCCGTAGCTACGAAGATCGGGAAGTGGACCGGACCCTTGTCGACCGCATCCTCGCCGCCGGCAACCACGCGCCGAACTGCGGCCCGCTGCAGTTCACGGTGATCACCAGCCAGGAACTCCTGCGTCAGGTGAACGACGCCGTGCGGGCGGCGCCGGAGTGTCCCGGCCACGAGTTCGATCCGGATGCCACCGCCGCCGACCGCCGGCCGCTCTACGGCGCGCCGGTCCTGATCGTGGTGTCGGCGCCACCGGAAGGGTACTACCAGCAGAATGCCGCCTGCGCCGCCACCGCCATGTGCATCGCCGCCACCGACCTTGGCCTGGGGTCCTGCTACCTGGTGCCGCCGGCGTTTGCCATGGAGGGCGACGGGCCGCTGGTGCGCCGGCTGTCCCTGCCCGGCACCTACCAGCCGGTCTGCGCCGTGACGGTGGGCTATCCCGCCCAGGGCTACGACGTCAAAATCCAGAACCCCAACGCCGGCGAAAACGTCGACTACTATTAACCCCAACCGGAACCGTGGAGGCCACGGCGGACGAGCAGGAGAAAACCCGATGCTGCAGGCAATTCTTTGTGGGCTGGCGATGACGCTGGCCGGCGTGGTCTGGGCCGGTGATATGCCCATGGATGCGACGACCCGGCCGTGGACGAAGGAGGATGACGCCGCGTTTCTCTACGGCATGATCGCCCACCATCAGGGGGCGCTGGATATGGCCCGGGCGGTGCGCGGCAAGAGCCGCGACGACCAGGTGGAGCAATGGGCCGAGGACATTCTGGAAAAACAGGCGGAGGAAATCGCCCGCATGCGGCGGCTGGCGGAGGAGCTCGCTCTTCCCGACCGCGGCGCCGGCGACGCCATGGGCCGGGAGATGGCAGCGATGGTGTCGGCACCGGTCTCTTCCGATCCGGATGTGAATTTCGTCCGCCAGATGGTGCCGCACCACGCCGCCGCCATCCGCATGGCCCTGCCCGCCCTGGTGGGATCCGACGACCCGCGAATCCGGGGGTTGGCCGCGGAGATTATCGAGGACCAGGCGGAAGAGATCGAGGAATTCCGGAGGTGGCTGGATCGCCACGACCCGGAAACCGGTCGACGGTAAGACCGGAGGGACACGAAAACAAACGGGCGGGGAGAAGACCGGGTCTTCTCCCCGTCCGCTTTGCCGTCGAACGGCGGTTGGCAGCGAGGTTGGGTTTTAATTCCCTTCCGGCTCAAAGACGCCTAGTCGCTCAACAGGTTGGGGAGCACCAGGGCAAACCAGGGGATATACGCGAAGGCGACGGCGCACAGGACCTCCACCGACACAAAGGGCAAAAGATGCCGCGCCACCCGGCTCACCGGCTGGTTGGACAGGCCGCAGGCGACGAACATGGTGGTGCCGAAGGGCGGCGTCGCCTGACCCAGGGCCAGCAGAAACACGAACACCAGCCCGAAGTGCACCGGGTCGATCCCGAAGGACATGGCTATAGGAGCGAGGATCGGACCGAGGATGAGGTTGGTCGCCCCCACTTCCAGGAACATGCCGCAGAACAGGAGCAGCACCAGGATCAGGGCCCAGAAAACCGCGGTGGAACTGGCCACGGCCATGAACGCCTCGGTTACAAAGACCGGGATGCGGTAATGGGTGATGAGGTGGCCGAAGAGCTGGGCGGTGACTACCAAAAACATCAGGCTGGCGGTGGAGACGGCGGTTTCCTTGACGATATGCCAGATCTCCCGGCCGTGGATCTCCTGGTAGATGGCGAGGCAGACGAGAAAGCCGTAAAACACCGCCACCACCGCCGATTCGGTGGGGGTGAAGACGCCGGCGTAGATGCCACCGAGAATGATGACCGGCATGATGAGCGCCCAGATCGCGCTTTTGAAGGTGCGGAGAAAATTGACGAAGGTAAAGCCGTCGCCGACGGGGAAATTGCAGCGCTTGGCTTTGACAAAAGCGTACAGGCACAGGGCGCTGCCGGTGATTATCCCGGGGATGATGCCGGCGATAAGCAGTTTGGCGACGGAGACGCCGGTGATGTTACCGTAGATGACGAACACGGTGCTGGGCGGGATGACGATGCCCAGGGTGCCGCCGATGGCCTGGACGGCGGCGGCGTAGTCGCCCGGGTAGCCGCGCTTGGTCATCTCCGGATACATCAGGCCGCCGATGGCGGCGGTGGTGGCGACGGAGGAGCCGGAGATGGCGGCAAAAAAGGTGCAGGCGACGATGGATACCAGGGAGATACCGCCGGAAACCCAGCCGACCAGGGCGTCGGCAAAAGCCACCAGACGCCGGGACAAACCGCCCTTGGCCATGACGTCGCCGGCCAGGAAAAAGGCCGGCAGCGCCAGCATGGCAAAGGTGTCGCAGCCGACGAAGACCTTCTGCGCCATCAGGGAAAAAGAGAGGTACGGGTCCAGGTAGATGGCGACGCTGCAGGCCAGCCCCAGGCACCAGGTGATCGGGACGCCCAGAAACATGGTAACCAGCAGCACCACAATCATCAGGGTCGCGGACAGGGGCATGTCAGGCTCCCTCCTTTTCCGGCTGCCGGGACAAACGGGCGACCAGCTTCAGGGCCACTGCCAGCACCGCCAGGACGAAGC
>JAJBSZ010000223.1 GCA_020861125.1 Planctomycetota bacterium
AAGGATAGTTAATATGCCGTTCCTTCCGTCCAACAGTGGATGAGTCCCGGGACCTGGGAGTGTCCGTTTTCATCGGCCTCTTCCTCATGGGACGCGACGTCACCTCGGCCAGCGGCCTGCGGGAGGATTTCGACATCCGCTGCTTCGACGAGCCCATTCCCAACCGCCGGGAGACGACGCTCCATTTCGTCCTCACCCCCAAGCGCGGCGGCGAGACCCTGGAACTGTGGATGCTGCCCGGACAGGTTCTCCCGTGGAAGGTCCGGTCCTTTGAGCGCAAGGAGATCAAATTCCCGCCGCCCAAGCCGGGCGAGCCGCCCCGCTTCAAGGTCGAGGAAACCACCCGCCTCCTGCGCAATGTTAAAACCAACCTTAACGGGCTGCCGCCGTTTACGGCGGAGACGTTTATGTTACCCTATACGCCGGACATGGTGGTTCGCGACGAACAGACGAACCAGATACTGTCCGCGGACGATGTGCGGCGGGAACTGGAGGAAGTCCGGCGAGAATACCAACTCTCGCATGGTGGATAGTCCCCGCCCGGGTACCGGGATCGGGGTAATTTCTTCGATAAACCATGGATTTTTAAGAAGATGTATTAATAATGTCCCCGTTGGGCTTGACCATCCTTTGATCAGCGGTTATTATGAATGCAGAGGATATTCCGTTCTTTTAGGGTGGTATGGAATAGCAAACCAGTCCTGCGCTGTTGATAAAGGTTAAGGTGGAATTATGCGTCTCGTTCTTGATATCGGAAAAAAGTACCCGGAAATCACCGGGCCCATGTCAGATGCCTTCGCTAACGAGTTAAATCAGGCCTGTGCCAATGACGATTTTAGTGAATTGGTGCTGGATTTTGACGGTACCCGGATCATCAGCTCCATGGCCATGGGCACGATCTTCGCCGTATACCAAAAGCTCAAGGAAAAAGGCAAGTCCATGCAGATCATCCACGCCTCGGACAAGGTGGTGCATCTGCTCCGCATGGTGAACATGGCGGAAATCCTGATGTAGAGAGGGACGCGCCAGAACGGGTTGGGAAGGACGCCGGGCGACGGCGTTTTTTTTTACGCCTCAGCCAACCCGAACCGCCGGTCTCCGTCCGAACCGTCCCAACCGAACAACCGGCCGATGGCGGGCAGGAGATCCGCGGCCACCGGGCATTCGACCCGAACGATACCGCCGCCGTGGGGAAAGGCCAGTTGCCAGGCATGGAGCGCTTGGCGGCGGATGCCCAGATCCTGCCGGGCGGCACGGTTGGCGGGGCGGTCGCCATACTGGTCGTCCCCCAGGATCGGATAGCCGAGGGCGGCGGCGTGAACCCGGATCTGGTGGGTGCGGCCCTGGTGGGGAAAAAAAGCCACCAGGCTGGCGCCACCACCGGCCGCGAAATGGGCCGTCGCCGCCAGCACCCTATAGCCGGTTTCGGCCTCGAGACCGCCCCGGTGTACCACCCGAACCGGCCGCCGGCCGCCGCCCCATTCCGAAAGGCGCCGGCGTATGGTGCCGGTCCGGTTACGGGGCCGACCGAGACACACCGCCAGATAGGTTTTTTCCATTTCCCGGCGCCGGAACAGGGCCACCAGCGCCGTTTCGGTTTGGGCATTGCGGGCGAAAACCTGCGCCCCGGAGGTGTCCCGGTCCAGCCGGTGCACCGGGGTCAGGCCGGGTTCGGCGAACGCTTCCCGGGCGAGAACGGTGAAATCGCGGCCGCCGGTGCGGGACACCGTCTCCATGCCGGGCGGTTTGGCCAGGATCAGGATGTCCGGGTCTTCCCAGACGGTAGCGGGTTTGGCGAATGTGTCCGACAAGTCCTTGAATTCTCCCCGGTGCATGCGGTATCATACCCTCAGCGGTTCAATAGCACCACCACGCGCACCAGTCAAGGAAAAGGACGGATCATGGCGCACCACCCGAGCTCGGTTGACGGGCCCTTCCCGGCATTGCAGGTTGCCCTGGATTTTATCGAAATCGAGCGCGCCCTGCGCCTCGCCCACGAGGCGGTGGCCGGCGGCGTCGACTGGATCGAGGCGGGGACGCCCTTGATCAAGTCGGAGGGGTTCGAAGCGGTGCGGAAGTTGCGGGCGGCGTTTCCCCGCCATGTCATCGTGGCGGATCTCAAAACCATGGACGCGGGCCGGGTGGAATTCGAAGCCGCCGCCAACGCCGGCGCCACCGTAGCCGTGGTCCTGGCGGCGGCCGCCGACGCCACCATCTCTCAGTGCATCGAGGTGGGCCATAAATACGGCGTAAAGACCTACTGCGATACCATCAATATTCCGGACGACCGGCTGGGCGAACGGATCCTGCAGGTCTCGAAATTGGGCGTGGACATCGTCGGCGTGCACATGTCCGTGGACGAGCAGATGCTGGGGCTCGATCCCCTCACCCGGGTCAAGACCGCCCGTTCTGCCACCGATCTGCCGGTGGCGGTGGCCGGCGGCGTGAATTCGGAAACCGCTCCGGCGATGGTCCAGGCCGGCGCCTCGATTATCATCGTCGGCGGCGCCCTGCACAAGGCGTCGGACGCCCGCAAGGCCGCCGCCGACATCCGCCGCGCCATCGACACCGGCCAGGCCCAGGTTTCCTCCATCGGCAAAAAAACCGACGCCGCCAATATCTGCGATACCCTATTGCAGGTTTCCACCTCCAACCTGTCCGACGCGATGCACCACAAACCCTGTCTTCAGGGTCTGGTCAACCGCACCCCCGGCCTCCGGATGGCGGGCCAGGCCCAGACCGTCCGCTCCGCCGCCGGCGACTGGAACAAAGTGGTGCAGGCCATCGACGCCACCCAGCCGGGCGGCGTGCTGGTGGCGGACTGCGGTGGCATACCGCCCGCGGTATTCGGCGAACTGGCTGCCCAGTCGGCCAAGGGCCGGGGACTGGCGGGGGTGGTGATCTTCGGCGGCATCCGCGATGTCGAGGTCGCCACCCGGATCGGGCTGCCCATTTTCTCCACCCTGGTTTGTTCCCATGCTGGGGAACCAAAGGGTTTCGGCGAAATCGGTACAGAGATACATATCAACGGCCAATTCATTCGGCCGGGCGACTGGATTTTCGGCGATGACGACGGGGTAATGGTGCTCCCGCGGGAGCAGGCGGTGGAGTATGCCAACCGCGCCCTCGATGTGGCCGAATCGGAAGGGCGCCTGGCAGCGGAGATCCGGGCCGGCAAAACCTTATCCGAACTGGCTAACTTAAAGAAATGGGAAAAGCTGTAACCCACGGCGGGCCGCGGTGGCGGCCGTCGTGGCCTTCTTCTCGATTGGGCCCAACCATGTACATATGTCAGCTGTGCAAAAAGACACCAGCTACCATCCATCTCACTGATATTCATAACAACATCAAGAAAGAGGTGCATATCTGCGAGGCTTGTGCCGCGGCCAAGGGCTTCAACCTCCAGGGCGCCGCCCATCTGCCGCAGCTCCTTGGCCTCGCTGCCAAGAAGCAGTTGCCGGCCCTGGCGCCGCAACTGGCCGCCCACATCAAGGCCAAAGCCAAGGAAAAGGTGGTGGAAGACGATCTCGTCTGCACCCACTGCGGCAGTTCCTGGTCCGCCTTCAAGGAGCGGGGCCGGTTGGGCTGCCCGCACGACTACCAGGCTTTCGACGTCCGTCTGCGGCCGTTGATCGCCAGTCAGATTGCGGCCAATTTCAAGCACCGGAATACCTTCCATGTCGGGAAAACCCCCGGACCGCGCCGCGAAGAGGACGTCCTGGACAGAGCCATCCATAATCTCGAGAAAAACCTTCGCCAGGCCGTCGCCGAGGAAAATTATGAAGCCGCCGCCAAGATCAAGGCTGAACTTGACGCCTTACGGCAGCGGGAACTGCAGGGGAATGGGTGAGCGATGGAAACCAACAACACACTGTTTGACAGCGATGGCGAATGGATGAGCGGCGCCGGACCACACTCCGGCATTGCCGTCTCCACCCGGGTGCGGCTGGCCCGCAACCTGAGCGGTCGCCGTTTCCCCACCCACCCGGACCAGACCGATCGCCAGGAAGTGCTGGATGAGGTCCAGCACGCCATCCGCTCCCTGCCCGGCGGCCGCCGGTTCACCTGGATGGAACTGGACGATCAAATTCCGCTGGAACGCCGTCTGCTCATGGAACGCCACCTGATCAGCCGTGAACTGGCCGACGGTTCCGGGCCGCGCGCGGTGGCCGTCAACCAGGAGGACTCCCTCGCCGTCATGGTCAACGAAGAGGACCACCTCCGGCTGCAGTGTCTGATTTCAGGCCTGAGCGTCCAGGCCGCCTACGAAAAGGTCAACCGCCTGGACGATCAGTTGTCCGAGCGCCTGAGCTATGCCTTCGACCCCTTCTACGGCTACCTCACCTCCTGCCCCACCAACGTCGGCACCGGCCTGCGGGTTTCGGTGATGCTGCACCTGCCGGCCCTGGTGATGACCCGGCATATCGAAAAGGTGTTCCGTGCCGTCTACGAGATGCGCATGGCGGTGCGGGGCTTTTACGGCGAAGGCACCGAGGCCTTTGGCGAACTGTACCAGATATCCAACCAGATCACCTGCGGCCGTTCCGAACTGGACATCATCGACGACATGGAAGCGGTGATCGGCGCCATCATCCAGTACGAGGAAAAGGCGCGGGCGGAATTGGCATCGTCGGACCGCAGCCAGTTGGAAGACCGGATCTGGCGCAGCTGGGGCGTCCTCCAGCACGCGCGGATGATGAGTTCGGAAGAAGCCATGCGCCACCTGTCCTCCCTCCGGCTGGGGGTGGTCATGGGTATGCTCGATCGCCTGGGCCTGCCCGACCTCCAGCGGCTGTTCCTCTACAGCCAGCCGGCGCACCTGCAGCGGATGGAAGGTCGGGAACTGGCGTCCGGCGACCGGGATGTGGTCCGGGCGTCGTTCATCCGAAAACAATTGGGCGCCGAAGCCAACTGATCCGGTACCCCAATTGGGCAACCATGAAAAAAAGCGGGAAACCCTCTATTGGGGTTTCCCGCTTTTTATGATCCCTTCCCCTCGTCGGCCGGCTGGTCCACCGCCGGCGGCCCGACCGGGAAGGCGGTATTTTCATACAGCAGGTACAATTCACGCTCGTCGCCGGGGCGCGATCCCTGCCACAAGAGGCGCCAGGATCCCTCCGGGGTGAACTCGGGATATTTTACGTGATCCTGTACCAGCAGGTAGCGGTAGGCACCGATGGTGTCGCGGTCGCGGAGCTGCTGGGTCCGTACCCGGAAATAGTAGTCCAGGATCGCCCGCTGCGATTCTCCCAGCCGGTGGTTGGCGATGGGGCCGGCCTGGTCCGGCAGGTGTTCGATCATGGCGGCAAAGGTGGTGCGGTAGCCGTTGCGGTGGTTGAGGACGGGCAGGAATAACAACATCGTCGTGCCCCACACCGCCGCCATGCCGCCGGCCCAGACCCAGGCCCAACCCTGCCGGAAGGGGGAGACGGGAACAAAAAGCCCTACCCAGGCGGCGGTCACCAGGACGGCCGCCGCCACCGAGAATACACCGGTGTGGTTCTGTAACCCGGGAGCGATGGCGTCGATTCTGTCGGCTACCGGCGGAAGGCCCAGCCGCCATCCCAGCCACAGGCACCACGCCAGCGCCAAGGCGGCGCCGCTGGCGATGCGGAATCCTTGTCGCAGCACCCGGTCGAGCCACCCGGGCAGCGGGCAGCCCTGAGCCGCCAGGAGGGCCAGCGGGACGATGAGCGGTATGGGATAGAGGTCCCGTTGGCCGGCGGCGGCGGCAAGGATGCCGTAGCCCACCACCACCACCAGGGTGGGAAACAGGAGGCGGGGCAGTTGCCATTCCCGCCGGCCGTGCCGCCACCAGGCCACCAGGGCCGGCGGCCAGAGCGGCAGCATGAACCAGGGGAACTGGACCAAATACTTGGCGCGGCCCCGTGTCTGGACCAGGGTGGGAAACCCGTGGCCGGGACCAAGGAATCGGCCGACGTTGTTGTCCAGGAACCAGACGCGGAACAGTTCGGGCGATCGCAGGTACAGGGCGGTAGGCCAGACTACCAGCCAGGGGAGAGCGAACAACAGCGTCCACAGGAGAAGCCGGCAGAAGGCGAATCGACGCCAAACGGGGCAAACCACCGGTAGCAGCAGCGTCGCCACCCCGAGAAATGCCGGACCCATAAAACCCTTGGCCATGAAGGCCAGCCCGGTGCCGGTGCCGAACCAGAAGGCGCCGGCCACCAGCCGGCGTTCGGCCAGAAATACCCCGTAACAGGCGACGGCGAATCCGGTCCAGAGGGCGGTGGCGGTGATGGCGCTGTGGGCCCGCACCACCAGCCCGAGGCAGCCGAGGAGGCCGA
>JAJBSZ010000342.1 GCA_020861125.1 Planctomycetota bacterium
TGTTAAGTGGATTATTTGTCTATTTTTGAATTATCTTATGAGCCTAGTGGCCGCCCACGTGACGTTCTGCTACGAGGCTAGCGGTCGCCGGATTTCGAGAAAAACCGAAAGTGATGATTTGCTGTGCGACCGCCGACGGACGTTGTCAATCGTCGCCGACGCGCCGCCATTCGGTCGGCCGATACTGGCTCTCGACACCGCGCCGCTCACCTGCCAACAGGTAGCCTGGCGGCTCCACGTCGCATGCGGCGAGGGTGTGGGTATTTCAAGTTGCGTGCAGGAGCAGGCGCTTGCGCCACCGGCACGCCAGGATAGGAGCGGCCGGTGGATCAGCGCTGGCGGGTTTCCGCGGCCCGGGCGGCGGCTTCGTTGGCTTCCCGGGCGGCCGCTTCCGCTTCCCGGGCGGCGTCGGTGGCTGCTCGCGAGGCCTCGTTGGCGGACCAGTAGGCTTCGTCCGCAGCGGCGGCGGCGGCCCGCGCCCGTTCCGCCGCCAGCGCCGCCTCGGCGTCGAGTCCCGCCTGATCCACCGGGTCTCCGTATTCATCCGGATAGTATTCCGGCGCATAGGGCATGGCCGGTCCGGGGGACGGATCCCGCAGGGAATGGGCGTAGGGCGAGTTGTCCGGCGCCGCCGACCGCTGGGAATACCGGGTCAGGGTTTCAATCATGGGGATCGCTTCCGGTGGAATGGGAACCATCCGGTTTAGCAGGATGTCCTTCACCTTGATGTCCATGCCATACAGGGCACGGTTGTTTTTGTCGTGGTTGAGGAGGGCGCCGCCTTCAAAACTGGCGCCGGCGAACAGCCCTTTGGAACGGGAATAGGCCAGAAGAGCGGTGCCCGGCCCCACCTGGGCGCTGGCATCCCGCCCCACCGGCCCGGCGGCAGCCGAAGCGTCGACGCCGATCTTGAAGCGCGATTTCAACAGCATTTCCACCCCGGAGCGGTTCATGATGAGAATGATGGCGTCGATGGCCTGACCGCCGATCTGGAAACCGAAACTGCCCTGTCCGGACATGATGAAGGCCGGCGCCGACCACTGGTTGGTTTCGCGGTCGTGCAGAAAAATCACGCCGTCGCCGCCCTTGACGCCGAAGACGAAGCCCGCCTTGTACTGGCGCATGATAATGACCCCGTGGCAATCCGCCAGGAGATCCGCAGGAATGGCCTTGTCGGGCGCGAACTGGAAGTCGATGAAATACTGGCGGAATTCCTCGAGCCGACGGGCGACATCCCGCCGCGAGGCGGCATCGGCTTCCGCCACCATGGCCAGGATCACGATGGCCGCGGCCGCGGCCCAGCGCCGGTGGATTTTCACATGCACGCTCACCCCTCCTGTCCCAAGCCCCCGGTTAGCCGAGGCTGGCAAACCGTTCGCCCGCTTCGTCCCACCGGTCCGCATCCCCGGTCGGTTCGAAGGTGACGGTTCCAAACGAATCCCGCACCAGCGCCCGCGCTTCGGCCAACGAGGCGACATCTCCCAGCGCCATGAGCTGGAGGAGAATATTGCCGACCGCCTTGGCTTCCACCGGTCCCGCCTTGACTGTCAGGCCGGTGGCATCGGCCAGACACTGGGTGAAGTATTGCACCCCGCTGCCCCAGCCCACCACGTGGATTACCGAATACCGCCTGCCGGTCAGCTCCCGCAACCGGCGGATGGCCTGGCGGTGGGAAAGCACCATGCTGTCCAGGCAGAGCCGAACGAAGTCGGATCGGGTTTCGGCCGGCGGCTGGCCGGTTTCCCGAAGCATCGCCTGCAGGTACATTGGCATGTCGTCCGCGTCCAGCACCCGGGGATCGTCCGGATTCAGCAGCCGTTCCGGCGGCCTTTCCCCGTCCACCAGATCCAGGATGGAAGCGGTGTCCAGTTCGTGCCCGTCCTCCCGGCTCCAAGCCCGGACGCATTCCGCCAGGACATGGAAGCCCATGGCTCCCCGCAGCAGACGGGTGGTGCCGTCGACGCCCCCTTCGTTGGTCAGCCCGGCGGAGAAGGCGGCGTCATTGATTAACGGGCTGGATACCTCGACCCCGACCTGATCCCAATCGCCCGACACCACGTAGAGCCAGTCCTCGCCCTCCGCCGGCACCGCCGCCACCGCGCCGGCAAAGGCATGGCTGGCCGGCGCGATGACCGGCGTGGGCCCGAGGCCGCACCCCGCCGCCACCGCATCCAGGATCGGACCGATAACCGTGCCGGGCGCGACGATCTCCGGCATCATTCCCGGAGGAATTTTCGCCGAGAGGATGATGTCCCGCGACCAGTCCATGCTCTCCGCGTCGTACATGCCGGTGGTGGTGGCAACGGTGTATTCCTGGACCGGCGCGCCGGAAAGGAAGTAGGAGACGAGGTCGGGGATCATCAGCATGGTCACCGCCTTGTCCAGCAGCGGGCTGTTGGCCAAGGCCATGGAATAGAGCTGAAATAGGGTCACCTCCCGACGGCTCAGAATACCCGTGCGCTGATACAGGCTCCGCTCCGGAATCACCTGAAACATCCGTTCCGGCGCGCCACTGGTCCGGCTGTCGGCGTGGCTGACCGGGTTGGCCAGGAGGTGTCCGGTCTTGTCGAGAAGGCCGAAGTCGCAACCCCAGCCGTCGCAGGCGATGCCGGCCAAGGAGTAACCGTGTTTGGCGCTGTACCGGGACAAAGCCGTACGGGCATTCCGGATCATGGCCGGAAAATCCCAGTAGATCGTACCCAACATGGGCGTGGACAGCACCGGGAACCGGTGCAGCGTTTCCACAGCCAGCCGCGCGCCGTCGAAGGCGCCGCACATGGCGACACCGCTGCCGGTGCCGTAGTCCAGAGCCACATAGCGTTTCTGTTTTTCCATCTTCCCTCCAACCTCCACCTGACAATCTGTTCCCGTCCCGTTCCCGCCGCTGCCGTCACCGCGGCCATCCGGGGAGGCGCAGGCACGGCCGTTTTTTCAACGCCGGAATCCGGACCTCTCTCGTTGGCGCGGTGTCTTTTTCCCCGCCCCCAGAAAGCGGTCCTTCAGGAACGCCGTCTGTCCCCGGGGGCCGTCCGGACGGTGAAGACGGTGTGTTTTTTCTCGTCGCGGGAGGTTGCCGCCATGGCCACCGCCCGGTCGTAAAGTTTTTCCTGGCTGCGGTAGATCGGCTCGTACGGCGCCGGCTTTTCCCGGGAATACACCCCGTCCGGCAGCAGGCGCCAGGCGCTGACATTGTCGGCGAAGCCGGCGTCCAGCACCGCCAGGGCCTGTTTGAAGCAGACGGGATCGTTGATCGGGAACAGCAGTTCCAGCCGCCGGTCCATATTCCGTTCCATCCAGTCGGCCGAAGAGAGATACACCTCTTCGTTGCCGCCGTTATGGTAGTGGAAGATCCGCGGGTGTTCGAGAAACCGGTCGACGATGGAGAACACGCGGATATTTTCCGACAGCCCCGGTACGCCGGGCCGCAGCCGGCACATCCCCCGGACGAGGAGGTCGATGCGCACGCCGGCCTGGCTGGCCCGGTACAGCTCGCGGATGATTTGCGGGTCGATCAGGGCGTTCATTTTGGCGCGGATGAAGCCGGGCCGTTCGGGGGTGTGCTTTTCGATCTCCCGCCGGATCATGGCCGTGGTCCGCGCCCGCAGGCCGATAGGCGCCATTTCGATGTAATTCCAGACCGGCGGCAGGCTGTAGCCGGTGATGACATTGAAGAAAGACGAGATGTCCGCCCCCATGTCGGGATCCGCCGTCAACAAGCCGAGGTCCGTATACAGCCGGGCGGTGCGGTCGTTGTAGTTGCCGGTCGCCAGGTGGCAGTAGCGCCGGATGCCGTCCGACTCGCGGCGGATCACCAGCGCCGCCTTGGAATGGGTTTTGTACCCGACGACACCGTAGATGACGTGGGCGCCGGCGGCGTCGAGACGCCGGGCCCAAGTGATATTCGCCTCCTCGTCGAAGCGGGCCTGCAATTCCACCAAAGCCGTCACCTGTTTCTTCCGCTCGGCGGCCCGGATCAGGGCCCGCACCAGGGGACTCTGGCCGCTCACCCGGTAGAGGGTGATTTTGATGGCCAGCACGTTGGGATCGTCGGCAGCGCTTTCGATGAGCCGGGTCACCGGATCAAACGACTGATAGGGCAAACTGAGGAGCACATCGCCCCCGGCGATGACCGAGAAAATGTCGTCGTTGGTCGCAAAAGCGGGGTGCGACTGGGGCGGCCACGGTGGCTCGAGCAGATCCGGCCGATCCACCATCGGCACCAAACCGAAGAGACTGCTGAGATCCAGCATGCCGGTGCTGCGGAAAATATCCTCGGGCTCGAGCTCAAGCCGATCGCAAAGGTAGAGAGTTTCGGTATCCGGCACCTTGTCGGAGACGGACAGCCGCACCGGCACGCCCCACCGGCTCCGTTTCAGGCCCTCCTGGATGGCGAGGATGAGGTCATCCGCCTGGTCCTCGTCCAGTGTGAGTTCGGCGTCGCGGGTGATGCGGAAGTGGTGGGCACCCAGAATGTCGTAACCGTTGACGATTTCGGCCGCGAACATGGTGACCACGTCTTCCAGCAGCACAAAGCGGGAAATGCCGTCCCGACGCTGCAGGCGGATGAACCGGGTCAGGCCGGACGGCACCTGCACCAGGACGGTGTCGGCCTTGCTGAAAAAGCTCTCTTCCAGCTCCGGGCGGGCCGCCAGGCGGAGGAGAATATAGATGGCGCCCGAACTGAGGAGCGGGAAAGGATGGGTGGCGTCCACCACCATCGGGGTCAGGACCGGCAGGACCTGTTCCCGAAAATAGGCGGCGAGAAAATCCCGATCCTCGGCGGTCAGCTCTTCCGGTCCGACAATGGCCACGCTGGACGCCCGCAACGCCGGCAGCACGTCTTCCGACCACACACGGTTGGCGCGGGTCAGGAGTTCCCGCGCCTGCTCGCGCATGGTGTCCAAAAGCAGGCGGGGCGCCATGCCGTCAGGGCCGGTCAAACTGTCCCCCTGCTTCAGGAGACGGCGGATATAGGCGACGCGCACCATGAAAAACTCGTCCAGATTGGACGACACGATGGCCAGAAATTTCACCCGATCCAGCAGCGGAAGGTTGAGGTCTTCCGCCTGCGCCAGCACCCGATAGTTGAAGGCGATAAGCGACAGGTCCCGGTTGATCCATTTTTCCGGGCCGATATCATCCGTCTTCGCGGCACTGGCGATGGTGGTGGTCATGGTTGGTTCCTCTCGGGGCCAGGACGGCTAGCGCCGGGTAGGGCCGGGCATCCGCATCCGGGCGGGGACCGATCGGGCAGCCGATTCTCCCGGCGGAACGGAATCGTAGCGGGTACGGTCGCTCACCGCCGGCCGGCGCGGTTCGACATAGCCCGGCCCGAAATACGGCGTGTCATAGCCACCGTCCTCGAGAAACAGGGCGGTCCCCTGGCCTGGGTCCGGAGCGGGGAACGGTTCCGTCGCCGGTTGGCTGGGATAGGGATCCGGCGGATACGCCTCCGTCTGGAGACCCCCCACGGGCGCGGTATCGGTCCAACCGGGTTGGCACATCGGCTCTGGACAATTGGGAATGGGACAATTGGGTCCGTGCGCCACGTCGGGTATCTCGGCGATTTCGGTGGGGTCGCGCCGGGCGGGCCCCTGCCAGCCATCGCCGTCCCGGGCGGCGCGCCAGACGACCCGGCGGCCGTTCCATTCACCATAATGGCTGAGGGTGCCGCGGGTGAAACGCCGGTACTCGGTTATGGTGGTGGTGAAGGCATCGTCGGACCACAGCTCCCGCCAGTATTCGACGGGAATACTGTCGATGATATCCCGCTGGCTGGCGAGGTCGATGCCCAGCGCCTCGAAAATATCCGGCGGCGCATCGATAAACAGCACCCGGTCGGTTATGCCATCGTGATTCCTATCCTCGCGGATCTCCCAGCGACGCGGGGCGAGGGCTTCGATTTCCAGATCGTTCACCCCTCGGGAATCGGTATCGCGCAGGGCCGAGACCAGCCGGCCTTCCCGGCCGTCCCAGCGACTCTGGAAATTCACCCGGCCGTCGCCATTCAAATCCCTCTCCTCGGAGGACAACAAACCCCGCCGGTAAAACCGCCAGACATCCAGCCGGCCATCGCCGTTGGAATCAAACTCCTCGGCGAAAATCTGGCCGCCGTCCATATACCGGCGTCCGATCCAGCCGTCCGGCGTGGTGACGTGAAACCAGCCGGCCATCGTGCGGCTGCCGAACTCCCCGGCCGGAACAGCGGCGGTCGCCGCCGCGAAAACAATCAGGGCCATCATGCGCATCGCCGTCTCCTCACGCGGTATCCGCCATCGGCGCCGTTTCCTCCCC
>JAJBSZ010000132.1 GCA_020861125.1 Planctomycetota bacterium
AACATTTTGTAACTACTTGCATTGCAACGGATATCGGCTATGATTACTGGCCCCTGAGGAAAACCCGACAACCGACAAGCGGATGGACCCATGACGAGGCTGCTGGTAATTGACGACGATTTCAACTTGTTTACTCTCCTCGCCGAATACCTTTCGGAGGAGGGCTTCGCCTGCACCCATGCCCCGGACGGGGATCGCGGGCTGGAGCTCCTGGCGGCGGAACGCTGGGACATCGCCATTCTCGATGTGATGCTGCCGGGTAAAAACGGTTTCGCGGTGCTGGAGCGCCTCCGGGCCGCCGAGGCCACCGCCGCTCTGCCGGTGCTGATGCTCACCGCCCGGGGCGAGGAGTCGGACAAGGTCACCGGCCTGGAGATGGGCGCGGACGACTATCTGGCCAAGCCCTTCGGTCCCATGGAGCTGGTGGCCCGCCTGCGCGCCCTGCTGCGGCGCGCGGCCCAATCCGGCGCGCCCGTGGCGCCCGCGGAGGGCGGCGACACCATCCGTCTGGACGATATCACTCTGGCCAAGCATTCCCTGTCCATATCCGTCGACAACCGCCAGACCAGCATTTCGGTCAGCGAAATGCGCCTCCTGGAGTTGTTCGCCGAGGCGCCCGGCACCGTGATCAGCCGCAACCGCCTCTACGACCGCATCTTCGGCCATCCGCCGTTTCCGCAGGATCGGAGTCTGGACATGCTGGTGAGCCGGCTGCGGAAAAAGCTCGGCCTCCGGCCGGACGGTGGCGAGCGCATCCGGGCGGCCCGGGGAGAGGGCTACATCTTTCTCCTCTCCGGGGATTCGGCATGACCGGCATCCGCCGCTGGTGGGAGTCCCTGAATTTCTTTTGGCAGGTGTATCTCTTCATGATCGCCTACTTCGGCGGGCTGATCACCGTCATCGAAGGGGTGGTGGAACCGGCGGCCAACCACCTGCTGGCGGATTTTTTTACCCGCTACCCGGTGCTGGGAGAAGCGATCATGTGGACGGTGGGCACCATGATTCCCACCCTGCTCATCGGCTGGATCGTCACCCGGCTGGTGGTGCGGAAGCTCGACAGCCTCGAGACCGCGACCCGGCGGCTGGCCGCCGGCGAGCTCACGGCCCGGATGAGTGAGGCCGGCGACGATCGGGATGTCTTCAACCGGCTGTCGCGGAACTTCAACACCATGGCGGAGTCATTGGAGAAGCTGGTGGTCAACGAAAAGCGCCTGCTGGCGGATATCTCCCACGAGCTGCGGTCACCCCTGACCCGGATGAACATCGCCACCGCCCTGCTGCCGAAAAAGCGGAGCGAGGCCGGCTTCGACGCCCTGGTGCGCAATCTGGAATCGGAGATCGGCCAGATGAGCGGGCTGGTGGAAACCCTCCTGGAGCAGGGCCGCGACCGTCTCACCGCCCAGACCGCCATGGAGACGGTGGACCTGAGCATGCTGACCGAGGAGATGCTGGACGGCTACCGCACCCTGGCCCGGGAAAACGGGCGGAGCATCACCGCCCGGGTCGAACCGGGTCTCCGGGTCTCCGCGTCGCCGGTCCGGCTGCGCATGATCCTGGAAAACATCCTGAATAACGCCATGCTCTACGCCCCCCCCGGCACCGCCATCGACGTCCGCGCCTGGCAGGAGGATGCCACCGTCAAGATCGCCATCCGCGATTACGGCCCGGGCATCCCGCACGAGCACCTCGGGAAGATCTTCCGCGCCTTTTTCCGGGTGGATGATTCCCGCGACCGCCGCAGCGGCGGCGTCGGCCTTGGCCTGACGCTGGCCCGGGAATCCGCCCTCTTGCTGGGCGGTACCATCGAAGCGAGAAACGTGACGCCGGGCCTGGAGATGACCTTGATCCTGCCCCGGCCGGGGTCGGGCGACGCCGGCGGTCCACGGGTGGTCCCGGCGGCGGATTCCACCCGGGTACGGCGGGCCAGGCCATGACCGAGGGGATGACGGAGGACACCGCCGTCGGCCTTCCTGCCCTGGTCGGCCGGATCTGGAACGTCGGCAAATGGCTGATCGTGGCGGCGGCCGTCGGCTGGCTGTGGCGGGAGGGGACCCTCGCCCTGCCGGAATTGCGGCCGGCGCCGGGGGCCGGTTGGCGGCTGGCGGCGGCGGCAGGGTGCCTGGCCGTCGCCACCGCCGCGGTGGGTGTGCGCTTTCACCGGCTGCTCCGCTGCCTGGACTGCCCGTCGAGCCTCGCCGGCCAGATCCGCATCGTGTTTTCCGGCCTGCTGGCCCAACAAGCGGGGTCCGACGCCGCCTTTGACGTCATGCGGGGCGTGGCGGCGCGGAATGCCGGCGGCGGCGGGCCCGAGATCATCGCCGCCCTGATGGCGGACCGACTCCTCGGCCTCTTCGCCCTCACCGCCATCGCCGTCGCCGGCCTGTCCATCGTCTGGAGCGGCGGCGGCTGGTTGGCGGCGTCCCTGGTTCTCATTGTGATCCTGGCGGCGGCGCCGGCGCTTCTCGCCCTCGGCCACAGCGCCCGGCGCTCCGGCGCCCTGCCCTGGTTGTGGCGTTTGCCGGGCAGCCGCTTTCTGGCCGCCGTGGGCGGCGCGGTGAAACGGTACCGGCACCGGTGGCGGGCCTTGCCCGGCCTGTTCCTCCTGTCCCTGGCCGGCCACGGCGCGACCTTCGCCGCCCTGTACTGCAGCGGCACGGCTCTGGCCGGCGTCGATCTCACGCCGGCCGAAGCCGTGGTGGGCGGAGCCCTGGCCACCTTTACCGGCGTTTTGCCCCTGCCGCTGGCCGGGTTGGGGGTGGGCGAGACCGCCTTCGGCCTGGCGGTGTCGGCCATGCGCGGCGGTGGCGAACCCCTGGAGTTTTCCCTGGTGTTTCTGGTCAACCGGCTGATCCTTTTGGCCTTTGGGGCGGCGGCGTGGGTCTGGCTGGCGCTGGCGCGAGGCCGGTCCCGGCCGGTCCGGCCGCCTGAAAATGCGGCCTTACAGAAGAAAGGATAACCCGTGCGGTCCTCGTTTCTCCCGTTTTCGCAACCCGACATCACCGACGCCGACATCGAGGCCGTGGTCCGGGTCATGCGCAGCCGGTGGCTCACCACCGGCCGCGAGTGCCAGGCCTTCGAGGAGGCCTTCGCCGCCCGGGTCGGCTGCCCCGGCGCGGTGGCCCTGGCGTCGGCCACCGCCGGCCTGCACCTCCTCCTGACCGCCCTCGGCATCGGCCCGGGGGATGAGGTCATCACCCCGTCCCTCACCTGGGTGTCGACCCCGAACCTCATCGAGCTGGCCGGCGCCACACCGGTGTGGGCGGATGTGGATCGGGACACCCTCCTCCTGTCGGCCGACCGGGTGGAACCGCTGCTTACCGATCGGACCCGGGCCATCATCCCGGTGCACTTCGCCGGCGCGCCGGTGGATCTGGATCCGCTCCGCCGTCTGGCGGCCGAGCGCGGCGTCGTGCTGATCGAGGATGCAGCCCATGCCATCGGCACCCGCTACCGCGGGCGGCCGGTGGGCCAAACCGGCACGAGCATATTTTCCTTCCATCCGATCAAGAACATCACCAGCGGCGAAGGCGGCATGGTGTGTTCCGACGACCTGGAGCTCCTGGCCCGGATCCGCCGTTTGAAATTCCACGGCCTCGGGGCCGACGCGTTTGATCGCGAAACGGGGGGGCGGAAGCCGCAGGCGGAGGTGCTGGAGCCCGGCTACAAGTACAACCTCACCGATATGGCGGCGGCCCTGGGCCGGTCGCAACTGGCCCGGCTGGACGGGCTGAACGCCATCCGGACCCGGCTGGCCGCGTTCTACGACCGCGCCTTCGCCGACCGGCCGGAAATCCGGCCGCTGGCCCGGCCCGCCTGGCTCCACACCCACGCCTGGAGTCTGTACCCGGTGCGTCTGGACCACCCGGGCCTGTCCCGGGCGGAGTTCATGGCCCGGCTGGCGCGCCGGAACATCGGCACCGGCATCCATTTCATGGCCGCCCATACCCACGCCCACTACCGGGGCCGGTGGCCGGCGGCCCTGCCCGATAGCGAATGGAACTCGGAACGCATCCTCTCCCTGCCGCTGTTTCCCGGCATGACGGAGGAGGACGCGGCGGACGTGGTGGCGGCCGTGACCGCGGCCCTGAGGGGAGAATAACCGATGGACGTATCCCTGGTGATACCGGTATACAACGAGGAGACCTGCCTGGACGAGCTGCTGGATCGCTGCCTGGCGACCGGCGACGGCTTGGGCGTTCCCTATGAAATCATCCTGGTGGACGACGGCAGCCGCGACCGTTCCCGGGCCATCATCGAGGCCCGGGGTGCCCTCCGGCCGGAGATCGTCGGGGTGTTTCTCAACCGCAACTACGGCCAGCACGCGGCGGTGATGGCCGGCTTCGCCCGGTCCCGGGGCGAGGTGGTGGTGACCCTGGACGCGGACCTCCAGAACCCGCCGGAGGAGATCCCCCGGCTCCTCGCGAAGGTGGCGGAGGGCCACGACGTGGTCGGCAGCATCCGCGCCCGGCGGCAGGACACCCTGTTCCGCCGGCTGGCGTCACGGACGGTGAACTCCATGGTGCGGCGCATGACCGGCATCGACATGCGGGATTACGGCTGCATGCTCCGGGCCTACCGGCGGGAGATCGTCGACACCCTCCTCACCTGCCGCGAGACCACCCGCTTCATCCCGGTGCTGGCCAATTCCTTTGCCGCCAATCCGGCCGAGATCCCGGTGGCCCATGCCGAGCGCGGATCCGGCGATTCCAAGTACAGCCTGTTCAAGCTGGTCAATCTCTACCTGGACCTCCTGACCTGCATGTCGACCTTCCCCCTCCGGCTCGCCAGCATCGTCGGGATGCTGATGAGCCTCATCGGCCTGGCGGCGGGCCTGACCCTGTTCGTCGGCCGGCTGGTCTACGGGTCGGAATGGGCCGTGGACGGCATTTTTACCGTGTTTTCTCTGGAATTCGTGTTTCTCGGCGGCATCTACCTGAGCGTCGGCATCCTCGGCGAATACGCCGCCCGGATCTACAACGATGTCCGGGCCCGGCCCGCCTACTGCGTCCGCCGCGTGGTGGGCCGGGGCCTGGCCGACACCGCCACCAGCGATACCTCTGACGAGAAAGGCAGCGCATGAACGCCGTCGTCTTCGCCTACAGTACCATCGGCTGTGCCGGCCTCGCCGCCCTGCTCGACCGGGGGGTGACGGTGGCGGCCGTGTTCACCCATCCGGACGACCCCGGCGAGACCGCCTGGTTCCGGTCGGTGGCGGCGGAAGCGGCGGCGCGCGGCCTGCCGGTCTACGCGCCCGAGGACGTCAACCACCCCCTGTGGCTGGAGCGGATCCGGGCCCTGGGGCCGGACGTCCTGTTTTCCTTCTACTACCGCAAACTCCTGGGCCCGGAGCTCCTGGCCCTGCCGCCCCGGGGCGCCTTCAACCTGCACGGTTCCCTCCTGCCCCGCTACCGCGGCCGCTGTCCCGTCAACTGGGCCCTGATCAACGGCGAGACCGAAACCGGCCTCACCCTGCACCACATGGTGGCACGGGCCGACGCCGGCGACATCGTCGGCCAGAGCCGCATCGCCATCGAGCCCGACGACACCGCCCGCACGCTGAACGAGAAGCTCGCCGCCGCCGTGCCGGATCTCCTGTCTCCCCTCCTGCCCGCCATCGCCGCCGGCACCGCGCCGCGCCAGCCGCAGGACGAGGCGGAAGCCAGCTATTACGGCGGCCGGAAACCGGAGGACGGCCGGATCGACTGGCGCCGCCCGGCGGCGGCGGTGCGCAACCTGGTGCGGGCGGTCACCCGGCCTTACCCGGGCGCCTTCACCTCTGCCGGCGGCCGCACCCTGTTTATCTGGGAGGCGGCGGTGGAGGAGGACAACGGCGGCGCCGCCCCCGGCACGGTGCTGTCCACCGACCCGTTCCGCATCGCCTGCGGCGAAGGGGCGCTGCGGGTGGTGACGGGCCAGGCGGAGAACGGGGTGATCCAGACGGGCGGCCAACTCGCCGCCGACTGCCACCTCGGCGCCGGGATGCGTTTTCACGATCCGGCGGTCCGGCCCGAGCGGAAGACCCGGGTGCTCATCCTCGGTGTCAACGGCTTCATCGGCAACGCCCTGAGCGAACGCCTGCTGGCGGACGGGCGGTTCGAGATCATCGGCATGGATCGCAACCACGACCAGATCGAGCGCTTCCTCGGCAACGCCGATTTCACCTTCATCGGCGGCGACATCACCATCCACCGCGAGACCATGCGCGACGAGATAAGCCAAGCGGACGTGGTGCTGCCGCTGGTGGCCATCGCCACCCCCATCGAATACGTTC
>JAJBSZ010000139.1 GCA_020861125.1 Planctomycetota bacterium
CCCTTGATCTGGGTACTTCCTACAGTACCGACAATATCGAAAGTACCGAAACGTATTCTCGGACGACGTCCACCAGGGTGCCGGCCGGCTGGTTCATCCGCCGGACGCGGACACTGGCGCCAGCGCCAGGGCCTCCGCCGGCGACTCGATGACCAACTGGGCGCCGGCGGCCCACAGTTCCGCCACCGGACGGAAACCCCAGCCCACGCCCACGGTATACATGCCGGCGGCTCGGCCGGTTTTCATGTCGGTGTCGGTATCGCCGAAATACAAAAACTCGGCCGGAGGAATCGCCAGCCGGGCGGCTATTTCCAACGCGCCGGCCGGATCCGGTTTGCGGGCCACGGTATCCCGGGCGCCGAAGACGGCCGCGAAGGTGCCGGCGGGAAAGAAGTAGTCCGTCATGCGCCGGGTGAACCGATCCGGCTTGTTGGACAGCACGGCCAGCGGGAGACCGCGCCGGCGCAGCGTGGCCAGGAGCTCCGGAATGCCGGGGTACGGCCGGGTGCCCTTGGCCCAGTTCACGGCATAGGCGGCGTCCATGCCCGCCGCCAGCGCTTCCCGAACGGCCGAACCCGTCCCCGGCGGGGCAGCCCGGCGGATGAGGTTGGGAATGCCGTCGCCGACGAAATACCGGTAGGCGTCGACCGGATGCGGCGGCAGGCCGTGCTCGACGAGGACCCCGTTCATGCTGTCCGCCAGATCGCCTAAGGTATCCAGCAGGGTGCCGTCGAGATCGAAAATCACCGCGCGAACCACCATCCCCGTTCCCCCGTCCAGACGCCCACCGGGCGGCGTCCCGCCCATCTTACCGCCGCCCGGCGGCGGGTCAAGTTTTCTTGACAAATCCCTTTCCTCTCCGACAATTTTCCGGATATACTATACTACCACTTCCGGTGGCGCGAGCCAACCGGAACGGGCCGGCCCGCGACGCCGCCAGGCGTCCAGCCGTGGGCACGGCCTCCCTTGACAGGAGAAGGCGATGCGAAGCAACTTGAGCACCAAGTCCCGATTGGCGGCTCATATAACGGCGTTGGTACTCTTGATCCTCATGCTGGTTTATGTCTCCCCACCGCCGCCGCCGGAAGTGCCGGCGGATCCGGTGATCACGACCACTCCGCCGCCGTCCTTTCCGCCCGACCGGCGGGATGCGGACGACGTGGTGGCGGCCGGCGCTGCCACGGCGGGCACCGAACCCGCCGCCCCCGCCACGGAAACGGTGCCGGTAATGGTTACTGCCGATCCCGTCCAGGCCATCCTCGACATGCCGCGGTTGTCCGACCCCGTGACTACGGTGGCGGCGCCTGTCGCTGACCCGGTTGCTATTGCCGCCGCCGACGCCACCGCCCCCGCCGATCCGGACGGAACCGACCCGGGCGCGGCGGTCGGGGAAGCACCGGTCGCCGTATTGCCACCGGACGACGGCGAGGAGGCCACACCCGACGAGCAGCCCCCTCTCCACCTGGCGGACGACGATCCGACGGAAACGGCGGACGATACCGGGCCGGAGACGGAATTGGAAGACGACCCGGCCGACCCGCCCGCGGCCGATCCCGTACCCGTACGGACGGAGGACATTGGCACGGACGAATTCCCCGGGGATGACGATTCTCGCCGGGACAGCTCCGTTGATGCCGATACCGATGCCGGCGCCGTTGATGCCGCCGGTATTACCGATGATTTCGAATCCGCTGCCAACGCCGATGACCCGCTGGCCGGGGACATTCTGGGCATTACGCCCGCCACCGCGTCAGAGACGGAGGCGGACGGCGAGGCGGTAGAGCCGGCCGGTGACGACGACGGCGGGTTGGACACTGCCGAAACCCCGGCCCGGATCCAGCCGGACGAAGGGGGTTACCTGGTGGTGGCGGCCGCCGACGCGGCGGTGCCGCAGACCGCCACCACACCGCTGCCGGAAACCGGCACCCAGGTGCTGGGGGACGGCATCTTCTGGATCGATTCCCGGCACGATGGCAAAACCGGTCTGGCCGGTATCGGCGACATCGGAACACTGATCCTCCTGGCGCCGGCGCCCGACCATCCCGTCGCCGACTTCGCCGAATACGAACCCGAAATTTTTGCCGCCGGCACCGACGACGCCACCGAGGCGTCGGCGGAACAGTTCCTGGATTTGGTGGAGCAGGGGGCCAAACCGGTGGTTCTGGTCAGCCTGCCCGGCGCCCGGGGCGCGGCCTTCTTCAAGGGTGTGTACCTCCTGTCGCGGCCGAATCTGGACCGGGCCGAGGCGGTGGACGATACCCTCCGGCAGATTGAACCGGAGCTCATCGACGCGGCCGACGATCGCGAGGCCATCATCCACCGCCTCCGGTCCCTCCACCTGCCCTGATGCCGCCGCCGGGATCGCCGTGAACGTCATTCTCGCCCAGATCACCGGTTTTTGCGATGGCGTCAAGCGCGCCATGCGCATCGCCCTGGCCGCCGCTGGCGGGCCGGGCGCTCTGTGGGCTGACGGCCCGCCGGTGCACAACCACCAGGCTCTTTGCCTGATGGAACTCCAGGGTGTTCGCCTCGGCGACACCCCGGATGCCGATGTGGACCGGGTTCTGGTGCGCGCCCACGGGATCGAACCGGAGCGGCGGCGGCGCTGGCTGCAGGCTGGCCTGCAGCTGGTGGACGCTACCTGTCCCCGCGTCGCCCGCAACCAGCGCCTGGCCGCCGAGGCGGCGGCGCGCGGGGCGACAGTGGTGCTGGCCGGCGATCCAGATCACGCCGAGGTGCGGGCGGTGGCCGGCTGCGCCGGCGACCACTGCCGTATCGTCGCCACCCCGGCGGAGGCGGAGGCGGTGGCGGCTTCGGGAGACGTGGTATTCCTGGCCCAGACCACCTTCAATGTCGAGACCTTCGCCGTCATGGCCGGCATCATGCGCCGACGCTTTCCCGGTTGCCAGGTGTCGGACACCATCTGCCGCGCCACCCACGACCGCCAAGCCGAAGCCGCCCGCCTCGCCCGTCAGGCCGACGTGCTGGTGGTGGTTGGCGGCCGCCACAGCGCAACCCCCCGCCGCCTGGCCGACACCGGCCGCGCCGCCGGGAAGCCGGTGTTTCTGGTGGAAACGGCGGAGGAACTGCGGCGGGAGGATTTCGCCGGCTTCCGCACGGCGGCGGTGACCGCGGGCGCCAGCACGCCAGGCTGGATCACCCAGGAGGTGGTGAACCGCCTGCGGGGCATGGGACGGTGCGCCCCGGGCGAATGGCCGGTCCGCCTTCTCCGCCTCCTGGCGCAAAGCCGCCTGCTGGCCGCCCTTTCGGCCGGCGGCCTGGCCCTGGCGGCGCAGGCCATGGTGCTGCAGGAACTCCGGCCGCGGCTGGCGCTGGCGGGGGCCGCCTACGTGTTTTTCGCCCACACCTTGAACCGGCGGGAACCGTCCGACCCGGAGGCACGGCGCCTGTCGCTGGTGGATGCCTTCTACCAGACCTGGCGGCCGCTCCTCCTTGCCGCCGCCTGGCTGGCGGCGGCGGCGGCCCTGGCCCTGGCGGCGACGGCGGGGGTGGCGCCCTTCGTCCTGTTGGGGGCCGCCACGGGAGCGGCGGCCGCCTACGCCGCCGCCGGCCGCCGCCGGAACGGCGCGCCTGCCCGCTTTTCTGTTTCCCGGGGCTGGGCCATGGCTCTCGGGTGGGCGACGGTGTTGGCGGGACCGGCCCTTCTCGAAGCGGCGGCGGCCGCGCCGGGGCCGTTGGCCATGGCTTTCGTATTTCTCGTCTGCCTCGGCGGCATCCTGGTGCGGGATCTCCATGACGTCGCCAGCGACCGCCTGATGGGCATTCCCACCCTGCCCGCCCGGCGCGGGCCGCAGTTGGCCCGGACCCTGGCCGCAGGGGCTTTCCGGCTGGCCATGCTCCTGCCGGCGGCGGCGGCACTCCTGGCCTGGGCGGACGCCAGCGCGCCGGCGGCGTGGTCCGTGGCCATGCTTTGCCTCGCCACGGCGCCGCTGCCCGGGCTTCTGCTCCTGGAGCGGGTGGTGCAACGCCGCTGGCCGGACGCGGTGGCGCTGCAGGCCGGGGTGGACAGTATGGGATGTCTCGCCGGCGGCATCGCTCTGGTGTGGGGGATCTGGTTATGATGATACTGGCCGGGGTGGATGAAGCGGGCCTGGGCCCAACCATCGGACCGCTGGTCACCGCCGCCTCCGGGCTGGCGGTGCCGGCGGCGTGGCTGCCGGAGGAACCCTGGACCCGCCTGGCCGACGCGGTGTGCCGAGCGTGGCGGAAGGGGGAGACCCGGCCGGCCGTGGCCGACAGCAAGGTGGTGTATGCCGCCGGCGGCCGGGACGCGCTGGAACTGACGGTGGGCGCCTTCGCCGTGGTGGTCGGCAGTCCGGTCCTGGCCGAGCCGCCCGCCGCCGAGGGCTGCCACCCCTGTTACCGGTGGGACATGGCGGATTTTCCGGCCGGCTGCGCCCCGGAGGTGCTGGCGGCGGCGGAGCGGATCCGGGACGCCCTGGCCGCCCACGGCGCCGCCGCGGTGCATTTCGAAGCGGCTGCCGTGCACGAACCGGTTTTGAATCGGCGCTTTGCCTCCGGCATCAACAAGAACCAGGCCCTTCTGCTGGAAACCGGCCGCCATCTGGTGCGGCTGGTGGCGAAATTCCCCGACGCGCCGATGCTGGTGGTGGTGGACAAGCAGGGCGGCCGCGACGACTACCTGCCGTTTCTCATGGCCCTGTTTCCCGGCGCTTGGCTGGATGTGGTTGAATGCGGACGGAACCGGTCGACCTACCGCCTGCGCCGCACCGGCGGCGATGTGGAGTTCCGCTTCCAGCCCAAGGCCGATCGCGACTCCTTCACCACCGCCCTCGCCAGTCTGGCGGCGAAGTATGTCCGCGAGCGGGCCATGGCGGAACTGAACGCCTGGTTCGCCCGCCGGGTGACCGGGGTCAAAGCCACCGCCGGCTATCCGCCGGACGCCCGGCGCTGGCTGGCCCAGGTGCGCGCTCTGGGCCGCCGGAAAACCCTGCATCTGGACCGCCTCGTCCGCCAGCGGTAGGCCAGGCGGTGGGTAGGAAATCCTTTCCGGCACGAAAGCGAATTCGTATTCACCGCCTAGAGGCAAAAGGGTGGCGCCGCCGGGGCGGGAGCCGTATACTGGGCGGGGCGGTGGCGAGACGGTTGCCACCGCCATCCGCCTTTCTTCCCAGGGGAGGGAACGATCCTATGAGCAGCATCACGGTAGCAGACAAAAGCGGCGGCCGGTACCAGGCGGTGATCGAATTCTCCTACGGCGAATGCGAACGCCTGCCCTTCAACATCCTCCGCCGCATCGGCGCCCGGATCAAAACCGTGCCCGACGGTGGCATCCAGGCCGTCGCCGACTTCAACATCCGGTGCCGCGAGGAATCGGCCGCCTTCCTGGAGATGCTGGACATGTTTGGTGAAGACGGATCCTTTCGCCACGGTTCCGCCGCCGACGCCGATCGCCTCGCCCTCACCGCGCCGCCGGCGGGCCTGGCGGGTCCGGACTCGGACGAGGACGACGAACTGGAACTGGATGGACCGCTGGCGGCGACGGACGACTGACGGCCGCCGGTACTCGGCGCGCCGCCCGGGCGGGGGCGGGCGCCGGAGTGTAAGTTTTGCGCGAGAAAGAACCACAATGCTGAACATCTTTCCGCCCTCCGGCAGCCAGGACGAGGCTCGCTATCAGGCGATCAAGGAGGAGGAGCGCGAGTACCTCTGGTTCTGCGTCGAGTTCTGCGGCCGCATCCTGCAGAAACGGCCGGCCCAGCTCGAGGCGCTGGAGGTGGCGGCCAACCACTTCACCGCCCTTGGCTATTACCACGACGGGCTGCGGCTGGACGAACGCCTGGCCGCCCTGAAACCGGACGATCCCCAGATCCTCTACAATCTCGCCTGCAGCCTTGCCCTCACCGGCAACACCGACGCCGCCATCTTCGAACTCGGACGGGCCGTCCGGAACGGCTACCGCGACTTCCGCCACATGGCCGCGGACGAGGACCTCGGGAACCTGAAGGACGACCCGCGCTTTCAGGAGATTCTGGCCATGGGCGGTGCCGGCGGCAGGGATGACGGCTGACGTGAGCCGGACTTGCGCCGCATTCCATTCCACCGTATACTGGTAGGCGCTTCCGATTTCGGATCCGGCGTCGCCCGAAGAGGAGTGCGGGCGGCTGACTGGGTGTCAGAAAAACGCTGCGGCAGGTGGGTTTTTGGCATCCATTCGAATCGCTTGCCGAAGGAGCCGGCGAGGCAGGATTTGCTTCGCTTCAGCCATCGTATCC